>CACZPY010000043.1 GCA_902783135.1 uncultured bacterium | reverse complement strand
TGACGATGATCTTGGTCGCCTTGGCGAGCGCTCCCGCCGCCGATCCCCACGCGATCACGCCGAACGCCTGCGACTCGTCCTCGGGGAAGCCGCCCATCCACTGGTGGAAGACGGTCGAAAGTTCATAGTCCTTGAAGCCGTAGCGCTGGAAGTACTCGTGCGCGAGTTCCCGGAGCGAGATCATCGCCGCCACGTCCTGCTGCAGATTGCCGACCTGCCCGTAACCGAGCGTCAGCGACACGACTCCCTGTTCCAGCGCGAGCAGTCCTTCGAGGATCGCCACCGCGTGGCTGATGAACGGCGGCACCAGCGTGCCGGACAACGGGCCGAAGGGTTCGCGGTTGATCTTGACTCCGCGTTCGCCGTAGTAGCCGACCAGCCGGTCGACGTACTGCCAGCACCGGATCGAGTGCTCGAGCGGCACCTTCTTGGCGTAGGGGATGTTGTACGAAATGCCGCCGCCCTCGAACGAGGTGAAGCCAGCCGCCATGGTGATCTCGGCCAGCAGCCGCGCGTCGGGAGTGCCGTGGCGGATCTCGACGGGCTTGTTGAGCGATTCCACCACCTTGCGGCAGGCGGCGAGTCCGTGGTTGACGGCGGGGAAGCCGTTCAAAAGCGAGTGCCCCGCCGCGATGGACTTTTCGATGCCGGTCTGCGCCTCGGTGTACTTGTTGAGCCGGGTGTAGGCGTCGATGGTGGTGGGCAGCAGGTCGCAGTCCTCCTGCAGGAACTGCAGAAGCGAGATGTGCTCGTCGGTCAGCGCGACGCCGGCGCGGGGCTGCAGCAGCACCCGCCGGTCGCGGTCGGCGAGAAACATCTGGGTCGCAAACTGCCGTTTGGCGGGAATGGACTTCTGATACTCCACTCCGGCGTCAAGGTCGACGTCCTTCCCGGTCGGCCAGGTGGCGAGCACCTCCGGACGCGATGCGAGAAAATCCTGTTCACTGATTCTCATTATTCACGGACTCCAAAATTAGATTAAGTCGTTCCTTCAAATATCTGCACGCCGACTCCGGCGCTCCGCGCGCCACGTCGGAGGCAAGCACCATCAGCCCCTCCTGATCCGGATACCAGACGAACTTTTCCGGGACCAGCATTTCGCACTCCGGATCGGCGGGGCATTCCCACCACATCTGCGCGAGTTCCTCCGGGACCATCCGCGACAGGAAGCCGCCCGAACCGATCACCGCCGTCACGCTTTTGAGATTGCGCCCGGTCTGGATCGCCACCGCGCCGTTGGTCGTGAAGACCTGCCGCCGGCGTCCCGCGTGGCGCCGCAGCGCCACCGTGCAGCATCCCGCCGCCAGCGTGAGGTCGAAATCTCTCTCCTCCGGGGTCTGCGGCAGATACTCGCACTCGGCGGCGACGCGGGCGATGTACTTTTCCATCGCCTCGACGAACTCCGTCCCGCGGCGTTTTTCCAGCTCGTCCCGGATCTCCTCGAAGGCGGCGCGGGCGCTGACCCGCATCCCCACGTCGCCCTCCACCGTGCGCTTCACCGGCGGCTCGGGGATGCCGCGCACCATCACGTTCGGCTCGAACTTGTCCGCGCACGCGGAGTAGAAGTCCGTGGTCGCCCCGCCCATATCGACCACCGCGAAACCGGTCTTCCGCCCGGTATACTCGTAAAAACTCTTGAGGAACTCCAGCATCGCGAGCGGCGTCGGCACGGGTTCGCACCCCGTTTCCGCGACGATCTTGTCCAGTCCCCGCCCCGAGACGATCCGCTCCAGAAACAATTCCCGGATCGCCTCGCGCGCCGGCGCGGCGTTGGGACGCGCCAGTTCGGGCAGCACGTTTTCCACCACCTTGAGTTCGCGCCCCGCAAGTTTTTCCCGCACGAGGTCGCGCAGCGACCGGTTCCCGGCGTAGATCACCGGCAGCTCAGGCGGCAGCTTCGCCAACAACTCCAGATTGTGGCGCACGCACTCCTCGTTGCCCCCGTCGGTCCCTCCCGTCAGCAGCACGATGTCCGGCGCCTTCGCCAGCATCGCCGCCACGTCGTCGGCGCAGAGTTTGTACGCCGTCACCGACGTGATCTTTCCCCCCGCCGAACACGCCGCCTCGCGCGCCATCCGCAAGGTCAGTTCGGGGACCACCCCCAGCGCCGCGATCCGCAGCCCGCCTTTCGCCGAAGACGAGTAGTACAATTCGCACTCCCGCTTCGGGTCCAGGCGGTCGCGGCACGCGTCGAAGCCCCGGCGCAGATCATCGACCGTCGTCGGAGTGCGGTACAGTTGCTCCAGACGCAGCCCCTTTTCCGCGTCCGGGACGAATACCGCACCCTTGGTCCAGGTGGAACCGATGTCGATGCCAAGATATTTCATGATTCCAGGTTTACAGTTTTCAGTTGTCGGTCGCGGAATGTTGCGATCGGCAATCCGCAGCGCAAGTTCCGCGCAAGTTGAGTTTTTTGTTTTTTTAACCACGAAACACACGAAAAACACGAATTTTTTCAATGCGCTCCGATTTGTTTTCTTTCAAGTTTTGCCCGTCCCGCGCAAATTGCGTTTTTATAAAGACCCAAACAAGTTTTTCCAACTCTGTCCGACCAGTCCGACAAAACGATCGTTCACATGCGACCGTCGGTTTCCCGCGTCAGCGCATTGCGCTTTTTACGCGGGACTTGCGTCTGTTCATCTGCAAACACTCTTCCGCGACCGGCAACCGATGACCGGAAACAGATACCCCTTTGACCTTACTTGCGGCGGGTGAGGATGTCGTTTTTAAGCGCCTCCGCCTCTTCCCGGAGATCGTCGTGCGGGAACACCACCCGGTCGAAGCCCATCGCCAGAAATTTCTTTCTCACTTCTTCCGGCTCCGCCTTGCCGACCACCAGATTGCCGCCGACGTGCATCACGATCCCCTCCAGGCCTCGCTCGGTGCAGCGCTCGCGGAAACCCTGACAGTCGATCTCGCCGTGACCGTAGAGCGACTGCACCACGATCGCCTCCGCGCCCGTTTCGATCGCGGCGTCGATGTACTCGTCCTGACTGACCATCACGCCGAGGTTCACCACCTTGAAGCCCCGATCTCCGAAGAAACGTTCAAGGATCTTGTTGCCGACGGCGTGGCAGTCCGCGCCGATTACCCCGAGCACGATGACCATTTCCCGTTCCATCACCGGCAATCCTTCAGTTTTCCCCCTTGGCGGTGCGGCGGGCGAGGATGTCGTTCTTCAGCGCTTCCGCTTCCTCCCGGAGATCGTCGTCCGGGGTCGCCACGTGGTCGAAGCCCATCGCCAGAAACTTCTTCCGCACCTCGTCGGGATCGGTCTTGCCGACCACCAGATTGCCGCCGACGTAAAGCACGATCCCCTCCAGGCCCCGCTCGGTGCAGCGCTCGCGGAAACCCTGACAGTCGATCTCGCCGTGACCGTAGAGCGACGACACCAATATCGCCTCCGCGCCCGTTTCGATCGCGGCGTCGATGTACTCGTCCTGACTGACCATCACGCCGAGGTTCACCACCTTGAAGCCGCTGTCCCGGAAAAAGCGTTCGAGGATCTTGTTGCCGACGGCGTGGCAGTCCGCGCCGATCACTCCCATGACGATCACCATTTCTTTTTCCATAAGACCCGCGCCCCCCCGGAATTTTACTGCAGGCCGGCGACGTCGGACCGGCGCGCCATCTGCTCGGATATGTTCTTTTCTATATAGACGAGCGCCCCGCGCTCAATCTGGTACTCGAAGGGGATGATCCGCCCGCCGCGCGCAGTGAACGCCCGCCACGCCGCGCTGTCGGCGCCGCTGCCGTACTGCGAGAAATTCGGCGGCACGATCATAACCGACTTGTCTTTCAGGAACTCCGGCAGCGCGTCGCGGTTCTTTTCGTACAGGCAGTTGGTGCGCGGCAGATCGAAGAAAAAGTCCTTGAGCTTCGACCGGATGATATTCTGGAAGTTCCGGCTCTCCGTCAGCACGCCGACGTTTTCGTTGTGCGAAAGGTTCGCCAAGTCGATGATCGTCCGCTGGCTCGGGCTCAGCACCACCTGCAGCAGTTTCCGCGCGATCGCCGGAGCGGCGCCGCAGATCTCGCTGTAGTGCGTCGCGGTCGTCAGCACGATGTCGTAAGCCTCCAGCTTCGCCGCCGCGCCGGGATCGTTCTGAAACATGTCGAGCGGGTACTTGTGGATCTGCAGGTTCGAGATATGGCGCAGCTGCTGCTCGAAGGTCGCCAGCGATTCGGGATTGCAGTCAACCGCCGCGACCTTGAAGCTTTCGTGACGGCGGCGGCGGTCCTCCAGCACCACATGGAACAGCGAACGGATCTCGTCGTAGCTGAAATTCAAATGGCTGAGCGCGGCGATCGAGTCGTGAAGGATCTCCACCGCGCGTTCCTTGCGGCTCGCCGGGACGACGTTCTGGCGCGTCGAAACGAAGGTGCCGCGGCCGTGACCGATGTCAAGGATGTGGTTTTCCGCGAGTTTCTCGTACGCCCGCTTGACCGTGCCGCGGGCGACGTCGAGTTTGGCGGCGAGTTCCCGCTCCGGCGGCATCTTGTCGCCCGGCTTCAGCTCCCCGGACATCACCCGGCGCGTGATCTCCTCGACCAGCTGCCGGTAGACCGGAGTGTCGTGCTGCTTGTTGACCGAAAATTCCGTCATCAGGATTCCCCTTCCTTTAGACTGCAGATTTCCGCGCCGGTTCCCCAACCGGCGCCCGTCGATCCGACCGTTCGAAAATTGGTCTATACCTTTAATATACCTTGTCAACGTATTTTGTCAAGTGGTATATACCTTGTTTTTCGATCCGGGGGGGCGCGGGCGGGCGATAGCGCGCAATGGCGGCGCAGAAGGCGGGGGGATCTTTCTGATAAATAAATACCGATGCGCAGGGAAACCCCGTACGCAACAGAGCGGGGGATCAATGCGGATATTCTCTCTGCAGGGCGATCAGGACGCCCAGCAGATGAACTTCGGCATTTTCCAGTTCCAGATCGGGAACGTCCGGATGCGCCGCGCGCAGCACGGCGGTCCCGGTCCGTTCCCGGGGGAAGTAACTGCGGATGAGTTCGGCGCCGCGGACGAACGCCGCCACCACGTCGCCGAGGCGCGGAGCGTTGTCCCCGGTCTGGGCGAAGATCGCCACATCGTCCCGGAAGATCCCGAGTCCGCGCATCGATTCGTCGCGCACATGGAGGGCGAAACAGCCTTCGTGCGCCTGCCGTCCCGCGGCGGGGCGGCGGAGGTACACGATCCCCTCCATCAGATGCCGGTTGTCGGCGATGTCGGGTGAAGTCAACCGTCCGTAGAGCGGGATCTTCATCACCGCCTCCGCGGGGTCGCCGGATACGAGCACGATGCTGCGCGCCCGGCCGGAGCGGTTGATAATATGTTTGTTGCGGAGCGCCCGCAGATGCTCCGCCGCCGTCGCCGGGGCGATATGGAAATGCTGCGCCACCTCGCGGATGCTGGGCGCCATCCCGTGCGACGACGCGAAGGCGCGCAGAAACTCCAACACCTCGCGCTGGCGCGCGGAAAGGGCCCGCATGACCGGGGAAACCTCAGTAGAAGTTGAAACTGAAGCCCGCCACCACCGGCTTGCCGCCCGCCGAACCGACGCGGACCCAGTAGATGATCTCGTGGTGCTTCTTGCCGTCGGCGGAACCGAAGGAGAACTTCCAGAGGAAATCCATCACCTTGCCCTGATACAGCTTTCCGAAGTACTCCGCGCCGAGGAAGTCGCCGTAGTGGCGGGTCAGCGCGGTGCGCATCCGGGCGAAGGTCTCGGGCGCCATCCGTCTGCCGCCCTGGGGCTGCGCCGCGAGGAAGGGCTTGAAGTCGCCGCTTTTGAGGGACTCCGCGAGTCCGCGCACCAGCTGTTCCGCCGCCGCCCGCGCCGCCGGTTCCAGCTCCGGGGGGAAGACGGGATCGGGGATGATCTTGGCGGCGGGACTTTCCGGTTTCGCCTTTGTTTCCGCCGCGGGCGCCTTGTTTTCTTCCGCGGCGGCGGCGAGTCCCATCGCCGCGAGCGCGGCGACGGCGGATATCCGGATGAAACGACCGATCATGATTTTTTCGACTCCTCTATTTCTGACACTTGGGACAGTAAAATGACGAACGGCCGCCCTGCCGGACGCACCGCACTTCGCATCCGCACACCGGACACGGCAGCCCCGCTTTGCCGTATATCCTGAGTTCCTGCACGAACTTGCCTTCCGAGCCATCGACGTTGAGGAAGTCCGAGATCGTGGTGCCGCCGGCTTCGATCGCGCGGGCGAGTATCGCTTTGGCGGCGTCGACGATGCGGCGGCACTCCGGCAGCGTGAGTTCCGGCGACGGGCGTTCCGGCGAGACCCGCGCGGCGAAGAGCGTTTCGTTGGCGTAGATGTTGCCGATGCCGGTCACGACCGCGTTGTCCATGAGCAGCAGCTTGACCGCCGTTTTGCGGCGGCGCGATGCGGAGTGAAGATACTCGCCGGTGAACTCGTCCGAGAGCGGTTCCGCCCCGAGCGCGGCGAGTTCTTCCGGCCAGGTGCCCTTTTTCGGGATCGTCACGACCTCCAGCAGACTGAAGCGCCGGGTGCACTCGAAGCGGAAGATCCTGCCGTCGTCGAGGTGCAGAAACACGTGTTCGTGCTTGCGGCGCGGGATCGACGCGTCCTCGACCCGCACCACCCCGGACATCCCGAAGTGCATCAACAGCGCCCGGCCGTCCGAGAGGTCGGCGACCACATAACGTCCGCGGCGGCGGGTGCCGCGGATCGTCAAGCCCTCCAATCCGGCGCGTTTCAGCGGCAGCAGACTGGTCCGCATCGCGGGGGTGAAGACTTCGACTCCGGTGATGGTGCGCCCCCGCAGCGCCCGGTCGAGCGCGCGGCAGATGTTTTCGGCTTCCGGGAGTTCCGGCATGGGCAGATCCCTCTATCCTATGGTCCACAGAAAGGCGCAGAAGAGCAGCGCGACTTCCGTCACGCCGCCCGTCCACGTCACTGTATCCGCATCGAAGGCGGGAAGATCGCGCAGCATCTTTTCGCGGAGCGGCATACCGACCAGGCAGACGACGAGCGCGCCGAATGCCGTCGCCGTCGGGTAACACGCCAGCAGCGCCAGCGCCGCAACGGCGCAGACGATCCACATGATCCGCCGCCAATAACGCCCCGGATCGGCGATGCCGCCCGCCGCCGGATCGAGCGCCGCGGCGAATTCCCCCTGAGTGGAGAAGGCTCCGGCAAAGAGGGGGATCAGCACCCATTTGCCGCCGTGCAGACCGGTCAGGAACAGCATCAGCAGCACCCCCGCCGCCAGCGCGCCCGCCAGCAATCCGCCGAGGCGGCGTTCCAGGACCTCCCGGTCGGAGGACATATTCTTCAACGCCTCCGCGAAACCGGCGCCGTCGATCAGTTCGAGCAGCCACGACGTCATCAGCATCAGCGCGCGGCCGGAGTCCTTGCAGAACATGAACGCCCCGGTCAGCGCCGCGAACAGCACCGCCCCCGCGAAGCGGTTGCTCACCGCCGTCAGCAGCGCTCCCGCCGCCGCGATCGCCGCGCCGGCCAGCACGCCCCAGAGCGGGAACCAGATCAGCATCCGCGCCGCCGCAGCGTCGTGACCCTGCCGCCGCAGCGGCTCCGGCAGCGGAAGATCCGTCAGGATCCGCCACGCCGACAGCGCGTCGGCGACGATCGTCCGATTGTCACGCATATTCGTTCCACCTCCGATATTGTCCTGCCATCTCGTCGCGCAGATGATCCGTCAGTTCCTTGCGGCCGCGCCGGTCCGGGCGGACCAGCGGCATAATATACACTTGACAGCGGATCTCTTTCAAGCCCAGCACCCGCCAAAAGTGCGGCAAAAAACCTTCGTTTCCGACCCACGGCAGCGGCGTGCCGTCGGCGGCGGGCAGATAACGCGTCAGCATGGGATATATCGGCGCGTCCGCTTCGGTCGCCGCCGCGAAGCAGGTGGTCTTGAAGGGCAGCAGCGCGTCGCCGCCGCCGTTGGTGCCCTCGGGATAGACGAGGAGCGGCACATTTCCGCGGAGTGCGTCGCACATCGCATTCAAAGCGCTTCCGGCGAGTTCCCGGTGACGGCGGTCGATCCACACCGGGTTGTTGATGCCCGTCATCAGACCGACGAGCGGCCAGTTTTTCATCTCGATCTTCGGCGCGAACCGCACCTTCAGCAGCGCCGCGTGGACCATGATGTCCAGATAGCTCAGGTGGTTGGAAACGAGCAATCCGCCGCCCGACGGAACTTCGCCGCCGCAGAGTTCGGTGCGTCCGCCCAGGATCCGCCACGCGCCGCGCGCCCAGATTAGAGTGAACCACGCGCCGCGCTCCGCTCTGCCCCGGGGCACCAGATGCGACAGCAGCGCCCACGGCAGCAGAAAGGCGGACCATCCCAACAATACCGCGAATTTGAATGCCGCCCGGATATGGCGTATCGCTTTTTTCATATACGATCCTTTTCTGCGCCGTCACCCTAACCAATTATAGCACCGCGTCGTGTTTTTGCAAGCGTGACCGCATTTTTTCGACATCGAAAAACGTCTTTTTACATCATATTCCGTCAAGCAAGAAGGGCGCTTCACCTTTTTTTGTTATAAAAACACAATATTACCCGCTTTTTGCCGCTCCGGAAATGGCATTTCCCTGCAGGCATGATATATTCCCCGCATACAAGGGGGCTTATCATGACTTCTGGCAACAAAGCAAAATTACAGCAACTGAAGACGGCGTTTCTGCGCGCCATCGACCGGGCGGGGAACGTGCACCGGCTTCACCTGCAGACCAAAGTATCCGAAGCTTCTCTGAACCGCTACCGCAGCGGGCGTCAGGATATCGCCAATGCGCCGTTTTTCACGCTGCTGCAAATGTTCCCCGAATTGGAACTGCGTTATTTCGCGCCGAAAAACCCCGCAAAAGTCGATGTCAGCCAGGAGGCCCGTCTGCTGGCGATGTTCCGCTCGATGGACCGCGAGGAACAGGACGCCTGCCTCATGATGATGGCGTCGACCATCGCGGAAAAGCAGAAAAACGCCGGCAAGGCGTGATCCGCACGGATCGCTTCTTTTAGAGCATCGCTTTTCCGAACCCGGCGCGGCGGCTTCACCCGCGCCGGAAATCCGCTTCGACTTCGGCGCGGAACTTTTCGTCCGTCAGGAATTTCAGGGCGATGTGCGCCATCGCCGCGGCGGCGCGGAGCGCGTTTTCCATGCCGAAGCTGCTGCGTGCCGCTTCCGCGAACTCGGCGCTGTGTCCGGCGATCCGGTGGTCGGTGATCGCAAAGTAGCAGTGCACCCCCGGAAGTTCCTGCGAAAAGTTGCCGAAGTCGCTGGAGCCCATGTTGACGGCGGTGAGGGGCACGGGATGGTCCCCGAGTTCCGCCATGTTTTTCAGGTACTGCCCGTTCATCGGGGCGTTGACCTTGCGGGAGCGGTAGGGTTTGGAGGATTGGACGATCTCGAGTTTCGCGCCGGTCATCATCGCCGCGCCCTCCGCGATGGCGCGGAAGCGGGCGTCGAGTTTTTCCATCCACTCCTCGGAGGTCGAACGCAGGTAGAAGCAGCACGACGCGCGTCCGGGGATTACGTTCGGAACGTTCCCGCCGTCGTCGACGATGCCGTGGATGCGGCAGAAGGAGGGCATCTGCTGGCGGAAGGCGTTGATCCCCGCGTACAGCAGCATCACGGCGTCGAGCGCGTTGATCGCGAGGTCGAGGCTGCCTGCGGCGTGGGCCTCGCGCCCGTGGAAGATCACGTTGTATTTGCGCAGCGCGCTGGTCCCGGTGTCGGGCACGGTGCGCCAGGTCGGGTGGACCATCATCACGGCGTCGAGCCCTTCGAGCGCGCCGCGTTCGAGCAGCACGACCTTGCCGCCGCCGTCCTCCTCGGCGGGGGTGCCGAGCAGCCGCACCGTGCCCGGTATGCCGTACTTCTTCATCGCCTCGCGGACGGCGAGCGTCGCCGCGACGGCGGCGGTGGCGATCAGGTTGTGGCCGCAGCCGTGACCGACGGCGGGCAGCGCGTCGTACTCGGCGGCGATGCCGAAGGCGGGACCGTCGCCGCTATGGAAACTTGTGGTGAACGCGGTCGGCACATCCAGCCACGCGCGGGTCACGTCGAAGCCGCGCGCTTCGAGGAACTGCGCCAGACGCTCGGCGGAGTATTTTTCCTGAAACGCCGTTTCCGGGTGTTCCCACAGATCGGTCGACAGTTTTTCCAGTTCGGGGCGGTCATTTTGGATGAACTGATGGATACCGTTCAGCGTAAACATTTCAAACAATCCTTCATGATCTTGATTTTCACATATCTGCGGCGTGGATAATATATCCCGGCGGCGGAAGTTTTCAAGTGCCCTCCGGCGCGTGCGCCGCGCGGGAATCGGACCATTGAAATCGTTTCGGATAAATGCTATATTTTTTCCGTACAAATCCGGGTGCTTCCGGCGGATGCGCGGCGGACCGGCACCACAACACGCCCGGTGCGGCGGAGGAGAATACGGCGATGGAGAAGATCGATCTGAACGGGATATGGGGATTTTCATTCCGGGAAAACGCCCGGTGGGACGACGAGGCGGCGCCGGATCACTCCGATCTGATGTGCGTTCCCGGCACCTTCGACACCATGCCCGCGTGGAACAGCCTCCGCGGCACCGGATACTACCGCCGGGAGTTCGATCTCGCGCACGACTGCACGGGGGCGTTCCTCCACATCGACGGCATGGGACTGCGCGGGCGCTTCGAACTGGACGGGCGCGAGATCGGCCGTTCGGAACTTGCGTATTCGGCGGTCTCGTTCGCCGCCGGGCCCCTCGCCGCGGGGCGTCATGTGCTGACCGCCGCGCTCGACAACACCCTCGCCGAGGAGCCGGACCGGCTCTTTCAGCCCTACTACGATTTCTACGGCTTCGGCGGCTTCTACGGCGACGTGACGCTGAAACTCATGACGGGCGCCTTCGGGCTCGACCGGGTGCGGGTGCGGACGCTCGACTTCCGGACGGGGCGGGTGCGGTTGAACTTCGACTTCGCCGGGAGCGCCCCGGTCGAAAAATACACGGCGCGCATCGCCTTCGATGGCGGCGCGGAACGGGAGTTTTCGGTAATTGACGGCGCCGTCGAGTGCGAAGTGCCGGATTTCGAACTCTGGTCGCCGGAAGCGCCGAATCTGCATCGCGTGACCGTGCGGATCGGCGACGAATGCGCGACTGCCGAGTTCGGCATCCGCGAGATCGCGGCGGAGGGAAAACGTCTCTTGCTCAACGGGCAGGATCTGTATCTTCTGGGGGTCAACCGCCACGAGACCTCCGGCATGACGGGCGGGGCGTCGCCCGAGTTCCTGATGATCGCCGACATCCAGAACCTGAAGCGTCTGGGCGGCAACTTCATCCGGGGCAGCCACTATCCGCAGCGCGAGCGCTTCCTCCGGCTGTGCGACAGGATGGGGGTGCTGGTCTGGGACGAGACGCTCGGCTGGAACAACACCCCGGAACAGATGAGCAACGAAAAGTTCGTCCGGCTCAATGTGGAACAGCTGCAGCTGATGATCAGATCGAGTTACAACCATCCGTCGGTGATCATCTACGGCTTCCTGAACGAGTGTTCCAGCGACACTGCCGAGGGCGAGGCGCTGGTGAAACTTCTCTGCGAAACGGCGCACGCGGAGGACTCCGGGCGGCTCGTGACCTTCGCCTGCAACCGGCGCTTCACCGACCGCGCCCACCGCTACACCGATGTCATCGCCTTCAATACCTATCCCGGCTGGATCGCGGAGCACTTCGATCAGGAACCCACCGCGGAGATGCCCGCCAACCAGAAGCGGATCATCGACACCATGCGCGAAAAATTCGGTCACGACAAGCCGATGATCGTCAGCGAGATGGGCACTTGCGGCATCTACGGCCAGCACGACGAGGCGAACGCCCAGTGGACCGAGGAGTTTCAGGCGGAATACCTGCGCGCCGTGATGAAAACCGTCTTTTCCGAACCGGAACTGCGCGGTCTGACCATCTGGCAGATGAACGACGCCCGGAGTTTCCTGCGCAAAGGACAGAACATCCGCACCAAACCGCTGGCGCAGAACCTCGCCGGACTTTTCGACATCTACCGCCGCCCGAAACTCGCCTTCACGGTGGTCCGGGAGGGGTTCGCCTCCCGTCCGCGGTAAAACCTGTCTACTCGGCGGGCATGCCGAGCGCCGTTCCGCAGTCCACCGGCAGCAGCGCGCCCGTGATGCTGTCGTTCGCGGCGAGGAACAGCACCGCCGCCGCGAGATCGGCTACGCCCACCGGGCGCCGCAGCGGGACGCGCCGCAGCGTCTTTTCCATCTTGGAGTGTTCCAGTCCGACGGGCGGCAGCACCGGGCCCGGCGCGACCGCGTTGAAGCGCAGGTTCTTTGCCGCAAACTCCCGGGCGAACTTGCGTGTCGCTTCGGCAAGTTTCCGGCGCGACGCGAGATAGGTCTCCTCTTCGGACGGGGCGGCGGCGAGCACCGCCTGATCGATCAGGTTCACGACCGCCCCCTCCGTTAGTTCCTGCGCGGCGAAGCGGCGCATGAGCTCGACGGGCGCAAGATGGTTCACGAGGTCGTAAAGTCCGCGCTGCGCTTCGGGCAGGCGGTAGCACGAGGCGTTGTTGACGAGGATGTCCGCCGGGGCGTCGAGCGCCGCCCACAGCGCGGCGGCTCCCGCCGCGCCGGATGACAGATCCGCGACGATCACCCGGTGTTGCGCTCCCAGTTCCGCCGCTAGTTTCCGCGCCGCCTCCGCATGGTTCCGGCAGTGGATCGTGACCCGCGCTCCGGCGGCGGCGAAGGCGCGCACGATGACGGCGCCGACGCGCACGGCGCCGCCCGTGACGAGGACATGTTTCCCGGCAAGTTCCAAATTACCGCTCCGCATTCATTTGAAAAATCGTCTTTCACATATTATATTCCAACAAATTCTACTAATCAAGGGGGAGTGTCATGAAAAAGATCCATCGTTTCACGCTGGTGGAACTCTTGGCGGTGATGGCGATCATCGCGATCCTGAGCGGCATCGGTTTCGGCGCGTACACCTTCGCCAACACGCGGGCGAAGGAATCCGCCACCGAGTCGCTGCTGAAGCAGATCGAAGCCGGGCTGGAAAGTTTCCACACCAAAAACGGGTACTACCCGTTGAGCGCCACCAATGATTTCAGCGTGATCACTTTTACGGTCGGAGCCGACAACCGGGTGACCGCAGTGAACTTCGGCGATGCCGACACCAAACTGACTTACGACAGTTCCGCCTCGAACCGGAAGGGGCGTATGGAAAACGAAAAGTTCGAGTCCTTCGCCAAAGCGCTCGATCTGGAGGTGATAAAAAAGCACCTCGACGCCTCCGGCAGGCTGGATGACGCGTGGGGCGAGGCGATCTACTACCGCTCGCCCGGGAGCTTCAAAAAAGGCGGTTACGATCTGGTCTCCGCCGGTCCCGACGGCGAATTTTCCACGGACAAGGCGAAGGATCCCAAAGGGATCACCTCGCTCGGCAAGTTCCGCGAGGATGACGGTACCCGCCTCTGCGACGACATTTTCAATTTCTGACGCGCACTGGAGCTGCGATATGAACGTCATCGATTCGTTCCGGCTCGACGGGCGCACCGCGATCGTCACGGGGGGCGCGGGGCGCTACGGCAAGCAGATCGTCGCCGGGCTCGCCGAGGCGGGGGCGACGGTCTTCATCGCTTCGCGCGACCTGGAGAAACTCGAAAGCACCGCCGCCGCGTTCCGCGCGGAGGGGCACGACGTGCGGGCGGCGAAACTCGACCTCGGCGACGCCGCTTCGTGCGACGCTTTGGTGTCTGAGGTCGTAGCGCAGACGGGGCGCATCGACGTGCTGGTGAACAACTCCGTCACCCGCTGCGGCTGCGGCGGCGGCTGGAAGAAACCGCTCGACAGTTACGACGCGAGTTTCCACGTCAACGCTTCCGGGACCTTCTATCTGACCGCCGCCGTCGGGGAGGTCATGAAGGGACAAAACTCCGGTTCGATCGTCAACATCGGCTCGTTCATGGGTCTCGTCGGTCCGGAGTTCGCCAACTACGCCGGGACCGACATGGGAAAGGATCCGACCCCGATATACTTCTATGAAAAGGGGGGGCTGGTCAACTTCACCCGCTGGGCGGCGAGCGTGCTCGGAGCGTACAACGTCCGCGTGAACGCGATCCACCCGGGCGGGCTGATGGAGCCGCATCTGCCCGAGGCGTTCGTGAGGAATTACAGCGCCCGCACTCAGCTGGGGCGACTCGCCGGACCGGAGGATCTGAAGGGGATCGTCGTCTTTCTCGCCTCCGCTGCCTCGAGTTACCTCACCGGCACCAACATCCCGGTCGACGGCGGCTACACCGCCAAATGAAATTGTTCAGCGCGACTTGCCGAGGTACTTTTCGATGATCTCCACCCGGCGGAGCGCGGTGCTTACCGCGGGATCGCTGCGGAAAATGCCGTTCCAGACGAGGACGGATTTATCGACGGCCATCCGGCAGTAGGCGCGGAACATCCGCAGCGTTCCCGCCGAATCGGGCAGATGGTAGCGGAAGCGCACCGCTTCTGGGCGGAAGCCTGCGAACCTGCCGCGCCACCAGTCGCGACCGAAGCGGTCGGGAGAATTCATCACGGCGGAATCCCGGTGCACCTGAAGGTTCACGGCTGCCAACAGCGCGTCGCGCAGTGCTTTCGCCACTTCCGGAGGCGGCGGAGGACCTTGCGGCATCGCCTCGGACGGGAACAGCTCCGGCAGCGCGAAGCAGATCAGCGAGGGATCGGCGACCTCGAATTCCCGCGCCCGGGCGCGGGCGCGGTCCCAGTCGAATCCGGGGTGCGCCTTCAGCAGAAAGGCGTAGTCCGCGATCAGCGCCGCGCCGTTGATCCAGCGGTGTTTGCGGGCGTGCTGGCACGCCACGGCGAGCGACAGTTCCGGCGGCAGCCGGAACTCCGTCGATCCTTCTTCCTGCCGCAACAGTTCCCAGATCCGCGGTATGGCGTCGGGCGGGAAATCCGGCAGCGTGAAATGCAGTTCCAGCATGGCGTGTTTCTTGTACATGCTGGGGGCATGGTGTTCGCTGCGGTATTGGTGCGGGGTGCGCCACCCGTCGTCCGTCGCGGCGGCGACGGCGCGGTCGATGTCGTCGGGGTGCACCAAAAGATCGATGTCGCACCGTGAGCGCAGCGCCGGATCGGGATAACAGCTGTACGCGAGGTCCGCCCCCTTGATCGGGGCGAAACGGACCTCGGCTTCGCGGAAGATCTTTTTGATCCGTTGGAGTTCCAGCGTCAGCGGCAGATCGCGCATCGACGCGCTCCGGTAGTCGTCGCGCATCTCCGGGTGCTTATCCGGCTCGAAGCGGTACGCCATCGCCCGGAACATCTCCGCGTCGGGCAATTCGCTCCCGCCCGGCGCCGGAGCCGCGCCGCCGAAGCACCAGAATCTCAATTCTTCGATCGTCGCCACGGTTCATCCCCGTTGGACGCCGAGCTCCGCCATTGGGCGGAGCCGGGTCGGATCAGCCGCCGCCGCCCATCTTTTCGATGATGGTCACCAGCGGCATGAACAGCGCGACGACGATCGAACCGACGATGCCCGCCAGTCCGACGATCATCAACGGCTCGATCAGACTGGTCAGCGCGCTGACCGCGTTGTCGACTTCCTCGTCGTAGGTGTCGGCGATCTTTTCGAGCATTTCGGGCAGTTTACCGGTTTCCTCGCCGACTTCGACCATACTTATCACCATCGGCGGGAAGATCTTGGTGTTGTTGAGCGGAACGGCGATGCCTTCGCCCTCCTTGACGGCGTCGTGGACCTTCTGGATCGCGCCGGAGACGACTTCGTTGCCGCTGGTCTCCTTGACGATGGCGAGCGAGTTCAGCACCGGCACGCCGGAGCTCATCAGCGTGCCGAGCGTGCG
>CACZPY010000042.1 GCA_902783135.1 uncultured bacterium | reverse complement strand
GCTGACGATGATCGCGTCCTCGAAGTTGTATCCGCACCACGGCATGAACGCCACCAGCACGTTGCGCCCCAGCGCCAGTTCGCCGCCCTGCGTCGCCGCGCCGTCCGCCAGCAGATCGCCCTTGGCGACCTTCATGCCGCGGCGCACCACCGGCCGCTGGTTGATGCAGGTGCCGGCGTTGCTGCGCAGATATTTGTAAAGATCGTAACGGTGCGGCTCGCCGCCGTCGGCGGGAACGACCACGATATGCGAATTGTTGACCTCGGCGACTTCACCGTCCTCGGCGGCGACCACCACCGCGCGGGAGTCGCGGGCGATGCGCTCTTCCAGACCCGTCCCGACATAGGGCGAATCCGGCATCAGGAGCGAGACCGCCTGACGCTGCATGTTGGAACCCATCAGCGCGCGGTTAGCGTCGTCGTGTTCGAGGAAGGGGATGATGCCCGCCGCCGCCGAAACGAGCTGCTTCGGGGAAACGTCCATGTACTCGACCTTCTCGCGCGGCCACTCGCTGGATTCGCCCATCCGGCGGCTCATCACCATCGGACGGATGAAGCGGTTGTCGCTGTCCAGCGGAGCATTTGCCTGGGCGATCACGAACATCTCTTCCTTATCGGCGGTCAAATAGTCGATCTGATCGGTGACCTGACCGTCGATGACCTTGCGGTACGGAGTTTCCAGGAATCCGTACTCGTCGATGATCGAGTAGAGCGACATCGAACTGATAAGACCGATGTTCGGACCTTCCGGCGTCTCGATCGGGCAGATGCGCCCGTAGTGGCTCGGATGGACGTCGCGGACTTCGAAGCCCGCCCGGTCGCGGCTCAAACCGCCGGGACCCAACGCCGACAGACGGCGCTTATTGGTGAGTTCGCTCAGCGGGTTGGTCTGATCCATGAACTGCGACAGCTGACTGCGCGCGAAGAAATCGCGGATGACCCCGGCGAAAGCCTTGGGATTGATGAGCTTCGACGGCGTGACGTTCTGCTCGTCGAAGGTCATGCGCTCGCGGATCAGACGCTCGGTGCGCTGAAGTCCGGAGCGGCACTGGTTCTGCAGCTGCTCGCCGACCGCCCGCACCCGGCGCGCGCCGAGATGGTCGATGTCGTCGACTTCGCCGCCGGAGTGACGCAGCTTGATCAGCAGCTTGGTCGCCGCCATCAGGTCGCGCGGGTCGAGGACCCGCTTGTCCGCGGGGATGTCCAGCTTCAGACGGGCGTTGAGTTTGTAACGGCCCACCATGCCCAGATCGTAGCGGCGGTTGTCGAAGAAGAGCCGCTTGATCAGCTGACGGGCGTTGTTGAGGTTCGGGGGATCTCCGGGACGCATCCGGCGGTAGATCTCGGTCAGCGCCTCCTCCTCGTTGCGGGCGGGGTCGCGCTGCATGCTGGCGAAGATGTAGTTGTCGCCGTCGGGGACCTTGGCGAGCAGCACCTTGTCGATCTTGTTGTCCTTGAGCAGCGCCAGATCCTGCTCGTTGATCTGCTTGAGCTCGTTGACGATCACGATGTCGTCGACGTTGGTGACGTCGTCCACTGTGTAGAAGATGCTGAGGTCCTTCTCCTTCATCAGCGTCGACAACTTGTACTCCTTGACCTCGAAGAACTCCTTGAGGATGTCCGCGTTGGTCGGATAGCCGATGGCGCGCAGGAAGGTCGTGATGTAGAACTTGCGGCGGCGGCGGCGACGGTCGAGGTAGATCTGGATCAGATCGTTGTTGTCGAACTGCACATCCATCCACGAACCGCGATCCGGGATCACCCGGTAGCTGTAGAGGATGCGCCCCGAAGTGTGGCGCGTCTTCTCGAAGCAGATGCCCGGCGAACGGTGGAGCTGGCTGATGATCACCCGCTCGGCGCCGTTGATGATGAAGGTGCCCTGATCGGTCATGATCGGGATGTCGCCCATGTAGACCCGCTCGGGGATCTCGGCGCCGTTGGTCTTCAGCAGAAAGTTGACATACAGCGGCGCATCATAGATGCGTCCGTCCTTGATGCAGTCGATGACGCTCTTCTTCTGCTCGCTCATCGGACCGATCTCGTAGGAGATGAACTCCAGCGACATCTGGTTGTCGAAGCTCTCGATGGGGAAGACCTCCATGAAGATCTCCTGCAACCCCTTGCGCTCGCGCTTCTCCGGGGGGACGAAGCGCTGGAGGAAGTTGTCGTAGGACTCCAGCTGGACCCCGATCAGATCGGGGATCTCCAGCACATCGCGGAGACGGCCGAAATTGATTCTGTTCGCCATGTGTTTCCGTTCCTGTGTTGTTGGTTTATGTTTTTTTATGAAAAAATATTGAATTTTTTTCTGAATTATCCGGAAAAAACCGGTCTTTTTAGACGACAAAACCGATCCCCGTCAAAGACGAGCATCGGACGAGCATCACCCCGCGGCAAAAGACCACACCGCAGGGACGATATTTTCAAGTGTTGTTCAGTTCAGAGGAAACTTTCTCCGGCAAAACACCACACCGGACAAAGCGAAGATTTCCCGAGATTGAAATTGATGTTCCGTTGAAAAAACAACTGCGGCGGAGGGGTTTTACCCCCTCCTCCGCATGTTCCAAGCAATCGTGGATTACTTGACCTCGACCTTGGCGCCGGCAGCTTCCAGCTGGGCCTTGATCTTCTCGGCGTCTTCCTTGGAAGCGCCTTCCTTGATCGCCTTCGGAGCGGCCTCGACCAGATCCTTGGCTTCCTTGAGCCCCAGACCGGTGATCGCGCGCACTTCCTTGATGACGGCGACTTTGTTCTCGCCGAACGACGCGAGGATCACGTCGAACTCGGTCTTTTCCTCAGCCGGAGCGGCGGCGGCCGCGGCGGCCGGAGCGGCGGCGACGGCCACCGGAGCGGCGGCGCTCACGCCGAGCTTCTCTTCGAGGGTCTTGACCAGCTTCGAGGCATCGAGCAAGCTCAGATTCGAGATGTACTCGACCACTGCATCCATGGTAATTTCAGCCATGATAATTTCCTTCCGATTATTTGGGTAGTTACTTTTCGAGTTTCTCTTTGTAGGCGTTGGTCACGTTGACGATCTGGGCGACGCCCTGATTGATCACGCTGACCAGATTTCGCGCCGGAGCCTGGATCAGACCCAGCAACATCGCCAGAACGACTTCACGCGGCGGCAGATCGGCGATCGCGGTCACATCCGCGGGGCTCAAATACGCCTTGTCGAGGTATCCGCCCTTGGTCTGGACCTGCTCGTTCTTCTTGCCGAACTCCGCGATCAACTTCGCGACCGCACCGCAGTCGCCCTTGCCGTAGACCATCGCCGTACTCTTGGTCAGATCCAGAGCATCCAGCGCGTCGGTCTTCAGCTCGGCGGCGGCCTTGCGGATCAACGTGTTCTTGAGCACGTGACAAGTGGCGCCAAGTTTTGCCAGCTCGTTACGGAACTCGGAGAACGCCTTGACCTTGAGGCCTGCGTAGGTGACGAAATAGCAATAGTCGGAGCCGTCGATCATCTGAGCGATGCTCTGGACCACAAAACGTTTTTCGTTTCTCATTTCGCCGCCCTCGCCAAATCTTTGGTGTTGATCTTGACGCCGGGAGTCATCGTACCGGAGATCGTGCAGGAGAGGATGTAGGTCCCCTTCGCCGTCGCCGGTTTGGCCTTCATCAGCGCCACGATGATCGCCTCGAAGTTCTCGTTGAGCGCATCGGCATCAAACGACAACTTGCCGAAAGGCACATGGACGCAGGCGCCGCGGTCGGCGCGGAACTCCGCACGACCGGCCTTCGCCTCGCGCACCGCGTTGCCGACCTGATCGGTCACCGTGCCGGTCTTGGGGTTCGGCATCAGACCGCGCGGCCCCAGCTGACGTCCCAGAGGACGCACCAGGCGCATCGCATCCGGAGTGGAGATCAGGATATCGAAATCCGCGAACCCCTCCTTGATCTTCTGGACCAAGTCCTCGAAACCGACCACATCAGCACCGGCCTCTTTGGCCTCGGCGGCGGCAGCGCCGTCGGCGACCACCGCGACCCGGACCGTCTTGCCGGTGCCGCGCGGCAGCGGAACCGCGCCGCGGACCGTCTGATCCGACTTACGGGTATCCACCCCCAACTTGATCGCGACTTCGACCGTCTGGTCGAACTTCACGCCCGGCAGAGCCTTGAGCTTGCCGATGGCCTCCAGCACGGAATAACGCTGCTGGTTGTCGCCCAGCTGCTCCCGCTGCTGCTTGTAAAGTTTGCTTCTACGCATCGACCACCTCGATTCCCATGCTCCGAGCGGTACCCTCGATGATGCGCATCGCCGCTTCTTCGCTGCGGGCGTTGATGTCTTCCCGTTTGATCTGCACGATTTCGCGAATCTGCGCCCGCGTGATCTTGCCGGCCTTTTCCGAGCCGGGCTTCTTCGCCGCGGAGGCGACTCCCGCCGCCTTCTTGATCAGGACGGCAGCCGGGGGCGACTTGCAGATGAAGGTGAACGAACGATCCTGATAGACCGTGATCACCACGGGAATAACCATTCCGCTCTGAGATTGAG
>CACZPY010000041.1 GCA_902783135.1 uncultured bacterium | reverse complement strand
GCGCGAATATCCGGTGCCGCGTCTGGCGCCCTCCCGCGCCGCCGCATCCGGATTGATTATCAGTTCGACGCCGACTTCCCCCGGAAAGAAATCCTCCCGGTCCTCCAAATAGGAAAAGGTGATCACATCGGTAGTCCCCGAATGCCCCACCAGTTCGGCGTTATATTTCTTCATGCTCCGGTCGTTGGTGAAGGTCACCGCGAGTTCCCAGTCGCCGTTTTCCGTCAGCCGCGCCGCCTCCGCGGCGCGGCGCGCGAAGCGCAGCAGCAGCGCCCGCGGCGGCGCTCCGTGGCGCGGATTCCGCCACGACCGATACAGACGCGTCAGCACTTGCCCGCACCCCCCGTTTTTTCCATTCCCTGCGGATAGGCGACCCGCCCGTGCATCCCGCTGGCGAGAGATGAAATGAAACTCTTTTCCAGTTTGCTCAGATCCTCGGCGGTCAGGTGGCATTTGCGCAACTGCCCGCTCGAGAAGCGCATCTGTATTATGTTGCGGACCATCTCGGTGATATTTTCCTGCGTCGGATGCTTGAGCGAACGGCTCGCCGCCTCGCAGGCGTCGGCGAGGTTGATGATCCCCTCCTCGCGGCTCTTCGGCAGGTTGCCGTGATAACGGAACTGGCTTTCCAGCACCGGCGGGGAGTCCGCCTTGTGCTCATCCAGCGCCTGCCGGTAGAAAAAGCGCACCAGATCGTCGCCGTGATGGCTGGAGATCACCCCGCGGATGAAGCGGCAGAGCCGGTGCTGACGCGCGAGCGCCAGCCCCTCCTTGACGTGGTCGCGGATGATGATGCTGCTCATCTGCGGATTGATGGCCTGATGCAGCAGACCGCTGTCCGGATTGTTCTCGGTGAAATACTGCGGCATCGCCAGTTTGCCGATGTCGTGGAAGAGCGCTCCCGCCTTGGCGCGCAGCGGATTGGCGCCGATGGCGCGGGCGGCGTCCTCGGCGAGCGCCGCCACCGCCATCGAGTGCGCCATCGTCCCCGGAGCCTCGCGCTTGAGCCGCTCCAGCAGCGGATGGTTGCAGTCGCTGAGCACCATCAGCGCCATGTTGGTGCTGAGGTTGAACAGGAGTTCGAAGATGAAAAGCAGCGTCAGCGCCGCCATCGCGCAGAAGAGTCCGTTGCAGAAAATGACCCACGTCGCGTTCCAGAGTTTGACGCCGAGCTTCAGCTCCACATCCGGCGACAGGATGTCGATCAGATTGATCGCCCACGTCAGGAAAAACACCCCCAGCGCCGTCCGCACGAAGAACGAACGGTAGTTGATGACATTGCGCACCAGCACCGCCGCGACCGAACTCACCGCCACCCAGCGCAGCGCGACTTCCAGCGACCTCGTCGGCATGATCATCATCGAAGTCACCACCGCGATCAACCCGCCCGCGCATATCGCCGTGCGGCAGTCCAGCATGATCGCCAGCATCACCGCGCCGAGCGCCACCGGCACCGCGGAAAGCACGAGCTGGTCGTTGTGCACGATGTCGTGACGCTGCATGTAGTAGAAGAATTTTATCGCCTCGTAGTTCACCACCAGCGCGATCGACACCGTCAGCCCGGCGATGAGTATCCGCAGATTGTCGCGGCGGATATCCGGCGAAGCCATATAGAGGAACGCCACCCCCGCCAGCACGATCACGAAGCTCCAGGCCATCTGGGTGTACGCATCCTTCAACCCGGAACTCGGCTTCGCCTGCAGCGCCGCGACGATCATGTCGCGCTTCTCCCTGGTGTAGCGCTCGCCCTTGCGGATCAGCGTCACCCCGCCGCTGCAGAATTTTATCTCCGGCTTGACCGCGGCGGCGGCGAGTTTGCGCGCCTCCCGCGTGTGCGCCGCATCGCAGTTCATGTTGCCGTGCGGACCGATCAGCACCAGCAGCAGCGCGCGGAATTCGTCGCGGCACTGCGGATCGGAGGGGAACAGCAGCGACGCGAGTATCTCCGCCGCCATCGGCACCGAGGGGAAACTGCCGAGCGGGAAGGTCCCCTCCAGCACCCGGTCGTGAGTGTCGATGATCCGGATCAGCGTCCTGCCGGTCCAATGCTCGGCAAGCGCCTTCACGTCCGCCGACGACGCGCCGATGATCCCCTTGGAAAGCATCTCGTTCAGGCGGTTGCGGAATACGGGGTAGTTGTCGTTCTTGCGGTATTCGCGGATCAGCGCCGCCGCGAGCGCCGGCGACGCCTTCGCCACCACCGCGGTCGGGAGCGATCCCGATACCGCGTGGTTGCGGCGGTTCGCCGCATCGGCGAGGCGGTTTTCGATCAGCACGAAAAAGTCGTTGATGTTGTCGGTAATGTTCTTGGTGAGCTGACGGTCGATGCGGAAAAACGCCGGTGCGGCGTCCTCCGCCAGCTGGCGTTTCTTCTCGGTGGCGGCGGAGTCGGTGTACTCGAAATCCACCGGCGCCTTGATGTTGTACGGCGCGCTCTGCCCGATCATCCAGTCCAGCAGCTGCTGCTGACGGTTCCACGCCAGGATCAGCAGCACCGACGCCACCGCCCAGACCAGCACCAGCATCAGCACCGCGGGGATGCGGGAACGCTCCAGCATGACATCGAACGCCTCCACGTCGATCAGCGGCTTGTCGCCCATCTCGCCGCGCCGCCGCGACCGGAATCGCGCCCATCGCTGTTTGATGTACGATAACATCTTTTCTATCGAGCCTCCGTCATTTTCCGGCGCCGCGCGCAGGCGGCTCCGCATAGGCGTTGATGATCTTTTCCAGAAGCGCGTGCCGCACCACGTCGGCGGTGTCGAAGCGGACGAACTCCAGTTCCGGCAGCGCGCGCAGCGTGCGCATGGCGTGCTCCAGCCCCGACGGTTCGCCGGGCGCCAGATCGGACTGCATCGGATCGCCGGTCACGACACAGCGCGAGCCGAACCCCATCCGGGTCAGGAACATCAGCATCTGGTCGCGGGTGGTGTTCTGCGCCTCGTCCAGAATGATGAACGCCCCGTTGAGGGTGCGTCCGCGCATGAACGCCAGCGGAGCGACCTCGATCACGTTGCGTCCGGTGAGTTCCTGGACCTCGTCAGGGGTCATCATCTCGTAAAGCGCGTCGTAGAGCGGACGCAGATACGGCGAGACCTTCTCCTCCAGCGTACCGGGGAGAAACCCCAGACGCTCGCCCGACTCCCGCGCCGGACGGGTCAGCACGATCCGGCTGACGTTGCCCGCCAGAAACTCCGATACCGCCATCGCCATCGCCAGATAGGTCTTGCCGGTCCCCGCCGGACCGATGCCGAAGACCACATCGTGCGTGCGCATCGCCCGCAGATAGGCGAGCTGCCGGCGCGAACGCGCCAGTACCTCGCGCCGCTTGGGGCTGACCCGCACCCGTTCCGCCCACAACTCCGAAACCGAGCATCCGTTGGCGCCGCCCCGGCACATGATCTCGAAGTCGCGCGTTTCGAGCGTCCGCCCGCGCAGCCGGCGCAGCTGGCACAACTCGCGGAAGAACTCCTCCGCCGCCGGCGCGCCCGCGCCGGTGATGTCGATCCAGTTCCCCCGGGAGACCAGAGTTACGCCGAAACGCTCCTCGGCGAGACGCAGCAGACGCACCTCGTCGCCGGAGCAGATCTGCCGCAGCGACTCCGCCCCTTCAAAGTAAAAGCGACCGGAGGCCGGACCTCCGATCGTCATTTTCTGGTGTTCCGCGACCGGGACCTGCGTCATATCTTGGGGATGACCAACGACGTGCCGACACGCAGCCGGTTGGGGTCGGTCAGCTGGGGATTGGCGCGCAGGATCACGTCGGAGTTGCGCGCGTCACCGTAGAATTTGCGCGCGATCGCGCCCAATGTATCGCCGGATTTGACCACATAGGTCTCGCCCGCCACCGAAGCGGACGCGGCCTTTTCCGCCTTCGCCGGAGCGGCGGCTTTGCCGTCCTTTGCCGGAGCCGCCTCTTCCGCCTTCGCCGGAGTCTTTTCCGCCGCGCGGTCGATCGTCACTTCGGGATCCTCGGAGGCTTCCGGAGCGCCGGAGCCCGGCTTGGCCGATGCGCCGTTCTTTTCATCCTGACGCACGCGCTCCTCTTCCTCCAACAGCCGCGGAGACACGTTGTCCCGGACCGCCGGAGGCGCCGTGCGCGGAGGCTCGTACTGCGGATAGTTTTCGCGGATGACCCGCTGCCACTCCGCTTCCTTTTCCCCGTAACTGGTCTGGGCCAATTCGGGACCGCACCCCGCCAGCACCGCCGCCAACGCGCCCGCGCCGACCGCCACCGTAACTTTATTCATCTCGCGTTCCTCCAGTTGTTTGCCGAAAAAAATGTCTCGCGGGGACCCTTCACCCCCGGAATTTACGGAAAATCAGCACTCCGTTGTGACCGCCGAAGCCCAGATTGCTGTTGAGCGCAATTTCGACCGGCATTTCGCGCGCCGTGTTGGGAGTGACGTCCAGATCGCACTCGGGATCGGGCGTCTCGTAATTGATCGTCGGCGGCACGATGCCCGTTTCGATCGCCTTGATGCAGGCGACGGACTCCAGCCCGCCCGCCGCGCCGAGCGCGTGACCGGTGGTGCCCTTGGTGCTGCTGACGGCGACGCGCTTCGCCGCCTCGCCGAACGCCGCCTTGATCGCCAGCGTCTCGAACTTGTCGTTGAGACTGGTGCTGGTGCCGTGCGCGTTGATGTAGCTGATATCTTCCGGACGCAGCCCCGCGTGCGCCATCGCCATCTTCATCGCCCGCGCCGCGCCGGAACCATCCGGAGCGGGACTCGTGATGTGGTAGGCGTCGCCCGTGGCGCCGTAGCCGACGAGCTCCGCCAGGATCTTCACGCCGCGCTTCTTCGCGTGCTCCAGCTCCTCGAGGATCAGTACGCCCGCACCCTCGGAGAGCACGAAGCCGTCGCGGTCGCGGTCGAAGGGACGGCTCGCGTGCAGCGGATCGTCATTGCGCATGCTCATAGCCTTCATCGAACTGAAACCCGCCAGACCGATCTCGGTCACCGACGCCTCGGCGCCGCCCGCGATCATCATATCCGCGTCGCCGCGTTTGATCATCCACATCGACTCGCCGATCGAATGCGTACCCGTCGAGCACGCCGTGACGATGCCCAGATTCGGACCGCCCGCGCCGCAGCGGATCGAGATGTTGCCGCTCGCGATGTCGCTTATCATCATCGGGATCAACAGCGGCGAGACCCGGGAGCAGCCCCGGTCGCCCAGCACCCGTATCTGATCCATCAGCGTCTGCAGACCGCCGATGCCGCTCGACACCAGCACGCCGACCCGCGCGGGATCGACCGCCGTGCCGTCGCGCAGATCGGCGGGCAGACCCGCCGTTTTCATGGCTTCGTCCGTCGCGGCGATCGCCAGTTGGCAGAAGCGGTCGACCCGCTTCGCCTCCTTGGGCGACATGTATTTGGTGGGATCGAAATCCGGTATCTCGCCCGCAATGCGCGTCCGGAACGCCGAAGCGTCGAAGAAAGTAACCGGCCCCAGTCCGCAACGGCCGTTCACCAGCGCGTCCCAAAACGACGGAACGTCGCAACCCACACAGGATTGCACCCCGTATCCCGTCACCACCACTCGTCTTTCGCTCATTATAACCACACCATGACTGCCTTATCCGGCCGCCGTGCCGCCGGACCGCAACAAAAAGGGACCACTAAATCCGAAATTAGCGGTCCCTGCAAGATCACGATTCCATTCCGGAGGACGCCGACCGCTACACGGCAGCCCCCCCGGAACCGATCCGGAGCTTACGCCTGTTCCTGGCTCTTGCTCTCGATGTACTTGATCGCGTCGCCGACGCTCGTGAGCTTCTCGGCGTCTTCGTCCGGAATGTCCGAACCGAACTCTTCCTCGAACGCCATCACCAGCTCGACCAGATCCAGCGAATCCGCGCCCAGATCCTCGACGAAGCGCGCTTCCGGAGTCACCTGATCCTCGGAAACCGACAGATTCTCGACCACGATCTTCTTGACTTTGTCAGCAATAGCAGACATTCTGATACCCCTTGTTCACTAAGGTTGCTTGCCGTAATTAACGAAATCCATAAAACTCCGCACAACACGAAGTCTTTGTATAATATTACGCGAAAATCCGAAAAAGTCAAATATCCGGCGCAAAAAACCGCCGAATATCCCTTCCGGGAAGCTCCGGGACACCCCGGAGCACCCCGGAACCGTTCGTCACATCAGCATTCCGCCGTCGACGTTGATGACCTGACCGGTGACGTAATCCGAGTCTGGAGAGGCGAGGAACATCACCACGTTGGCGACATCCTTCGGGGTGCCGCCGCGCTTGGCGGGGATCACGGTCAGGAAGAACTGGCGCGCCTCTTCGGGGAGTTTCGCCGTCATGTCGGTCTCGATGAATCCGGGCGCGACCGCGTTCGCCTGGATGTTCCGCGACGCAAACTCCTTGGCGGTGGTCTTCGCCAGCGCGATCACCCCCGCCTTGCTCGCGGAGTAGTTCGCCTGACCGACATTGCCCATCCGTCCCACCACCGAAGCGATGTTCACGATCTTGCCCGCGCGCTGCTTCATCATCGGCTTGACCGCCGCCTTGGTGAAGTTGTAGGTGCCCTTGAGG
>CACZPY010000040.1 GCA_902783135.1 uncultured bacterium | reverse complement strand
CGCTGGAGATCGACGTAGGTCCACGCCATCGCCTTGTTGACCGTCGCCATGCGGCTCAGGTAGTCGGCCTGTACGACCGCCGCCGAGTACGCGGCGGCGTCGGCGGCGTTCTGCAGTTCGATCTTGTTGCGCACGACTTCGCCGACGCCGTAGATGCCGATCACCGTGAGGTAGACCGGCAGCACGAACGCCAGCGTCAGCGCCAGCGCCGCCCCGGAACTGCCCTCGGCGAGTTCGCGGCCGCGGGCGGTGAACACTTGCCATACGCTTGTCTGATAGCGTTTCGTCATCAGTATACCGGATAGAATTTGGTTCCGTAGGGGATGTTTACCGTACTGGTCGAAGTGAGTTCGATATACGGATACTTGATCTTGTCGAGTTCGATCGTTTGGGGATCGCCCAGGAGCAGCGCGGGATTCAGCGCCGTTCCCTGACGTTCCAACTGCTTCTGCCAGTCCTTATCGGCTCCGCTCTTGTTCTCTCTGGCGAAGAACGCGATCAGCCGCCCCGCCACCGGTACGTTCAGCAACATCTTGAATTTGACCGTGCAGCGGACGCCGGAAGGGTCGATGTCGGTTAGGGGGATATCCACCGCGACCTGCTTTTCGAGATACTTGGTACCGGGCAGATAGCCCCAGCCGTCGAGCTTGGAGTACTCGTCGGGAGCACGATTCTTGGCATCATTGGAGTCCACGGGCGAGGCGGAGACCACCGCCAGGATGCGCTTGGCGACCTTCTCGGCCTGCGACTTTCGGCGGATGTTGTTGACGGTCATAGCGGAACGAGCCCCCATGTAGGCGGCGTAATGCACGACCTGCCAGGTGATCATGATCTGGGCGAGCTGCATGGTGAAAAGGAACAGCACGATCAGCAGCGGGAAGCACAGCACGAACTCCAGCAGTATCGCGCCCTCTCCCGAGCGCCGCAGTGATCGCCGCTTCGCCATCTTGCCCCTCATCCCAGATAGACCAGCTGTATCAGCAGATTCAACCACAATCCGGCGGCGATCGCCGCGCCGAACGGGACGCGACACGCCTCCGAATCCCGCGGGGGCAGCTTGGCGCGTCCCGCCGCTCGGTCGTAACGCCAGTCGAAAAGACAGCGCAGGTAGTGCTTGAGCCGGGCAGGGTCGACCCGCCGCAGGATCAACATGATCGCCGCGAGCGCCAGCCCCGCCAACGAGACCAGCAATATCAGATTGAGGGTGTTGCCGGGACCGGCGGTCAGTCCGGCGGCAAAGAGCATTTTGACGTCGCCTGCTCCGGCGGCGCGGAGGAAGAACGGCAGCAGCAGAAAAATCGACGCCAGAAACGCGGTGAGCAGCGAGCCGAGGAGATAATCCACTCCGCCGGCGAGCGCGACCGCCGCCATGACCGCCGATCCGCCGAGGGTCAGGCGGTTGGGCAGTTCACGGTGCTTGAAGTCGCTCACCGACAGCCAGATCAGCCACGGTGTCGCGAGGACGAGTTTAATCAGCGTCAGTTTTTCCATGGGTCGTAAACAAAAAATCCGGGCGGGGAGGCATGTTTAAGCGCCGTCCCTGCCCGGGAAATACCGTTCCGCCGCGGGAACCGCACAACTTCAGCACAACGCGATCACTTGTAGTTGTGCATACTCTTTTCGTGTTCGTTGGCTTTCTTGATGTCCTGCTCGGCGTTTTTCTCGATGTTCTTCTGGTAATTCGCGGCGCCCTTGGCGTCGGACATCGACTTGGTGGCGACGTTCATCTCGCTGGAGACGTTCTTGCCGAACATGATGACGGCGACCACGACCGCGGCAGCGACGAGCACGGCGATGATCACATATTCCATCATCACGGCATGTTTCTTGCGCATCTTCATCTGTTTGTTCTCCCAAGATTGAAAAAGCACTTACTTGTAATTGTGCATGGTTTTTTCGTGTTCGTTGGCCTTCTTGACGTCTTGAGTGACCTCGGTCTCGATCTTTTTCTGCGCGTCGGCGGCGCCCTTGGCGTCGGACATCGACTTGGTGGCGACGTTCATCTCGCTGGAGACGTTCTTGCCGAACATGATGACAGCGACCACGACCGCAGCAGCAACGAGCACGGCGATGATCACATATTCCATCATCACGGCATGTTTCTTGTGCATCTTCATCGTCAATTCCTTTCCTTTTCCGGTTACAGCTAAATATAATATAACACCCGATACCCGTTAAGGCAAGCCCGTCGGCACGGTTTTCGGCGGATTTCGCCATAGGGGAACGGAAGATATGGTGATGCCGAGTCCCCGGGCTTTTATGCGCTTCCCGGGAAATGCCGACCTTGGTTATAATGTGTTTTTAACGTTGACAGTAAATCAACTGTCAGTCTACACTTGAAGACAAGCGCCGCGGTATTGCGTCGATGCCGGAATTCCTGACCGCATCCGAGTTCGCTCCGGTAGCACCAGCCGCCATGCTCGAAGAGGACACGGAGCGCGCGGCACTACTCCGGGAGATCGAGGGGATGACGACCGAAGAAATAAAGGCCATGTTGAACCAATACAGGAGAGTGTGCAGTGCAGATAAAAAATGAGCGATACCGTCGATTTATCAGTCTCGGGTACCGCTCCGGACTCAGAACAGGTCTGAGTCAAGTGTAGTTCAAGGGTTCACTGTTCTATAGGGGGAAAATTAAAGAAAATGCTGCAAGGGCTGCCCCAGAGAAACGCGCCAGT
>CACZPY010000039.1 GCA_902783135.1 uncultured bacterium | reverse complement strand
TATACTGATCCATAAATATAATCTACCGCCGCTTACGACGGATTGCAACCCGACGGACGAAGATTTACCGGGGATGCCGTTTCTACAGCAGACGTTCGATCTTCACATATTTGAAGCGGATCTCTCCGGGCGCGCCCTCGCGGATCAGCAGATCGTAGAAATATCCGGCTTTCCGCTTGCCGAATTCGATCACATAGCGATATCCGGCGGTGTTTCCGCCCGCAAGACACAGCCGGTTGTTGGCGTTCTGGACCGGCCTCGGATTGCGGAGCACCATCGTCCACGCATGTCCCGGGGACTGACGGACATCCATATCCACCGTGAAGCGGAAACGCGTTCCCTTGCCGCCCGCCCAGTATTCTTTGGGAATGATCAGCCGGGCGTTGTTCTCCCGGTGCTGATAGAACCCGTCTTTGACCGGCACCGGATTCTTTCCGGCTAGCCCGGAGGCGAATACCAGATCGTGCATCGGGTCGCGGCTCTCGAATACCGTCACCGCCTCGCGCACCTCGGCGGGCGAGGTGAAATCCGCCTCGAGCGGCGTTCCCTCGCGACCGAAGAAACCGACCGGAGTCACCGAGATGCGGTATTGCCGCCCCGGCTCGAAAAAGCCGTTGGAAAGCCGCCGGAACAGCCTGCCCTTGCGCTGATTTTCCGCCAGATAGAACTCGCTGTAAATATCCTGCCGGGCAAAGACGCGAAACTTGCCGTCGGCTTCCTTGCGGGCGATCCGGACGTTGTACTGGTAGACTTCCCCGCCCTGTTTCGCCTCGGGCCAACTTATGTTCAGCGAGGCAAACGGGCGGTTTGCCTTGAGCGTCAGCTGAGCATCCGGAGCAAAAGCGGGAGCGGGAACGGATGCGGCGCGAAACTCCCGGCGATAGGGAGCGGTCGCGGGATCGAAGGGCAGCGGAACGATCCACGGCGCCTTGAACTCCTTGCCGTCCTCGGTGGAAAAGCGTCGGAACACCAGTTTGTCCCGATAGACGTCCATGATCGCGAACTCGTAGCAGTCCTTGTTGGCGGGCGAAGTGCCGATTAGCGCCCCGCGCCAGTTCTGCAGACACCCCGCGCCGACCTCGGTGTGCGTGCCCTGCCAGATCGAGTTCTCGTCGCGCAGCGGCGTATGGACGTGCCCGTAGATGTGGACGACGCGCGGATATTTGCCGTAGACGACCCGACGCACGTTGTCCTTGTCCCGGTCGCCTTTGGGTGCGGGCACGTGGTCGAGGACGAAGATCGGCCCTTCAGGGAACTCCGCGGCGGTTTCGGCGAGCATCTTTTCCATGGTCTCGCGGGTGACGAACTGCTGGAAGATCACGAACGGATATCCCTTGAAGACCACCCGGTCGTCCGGCGCGTGCGGGATCCCCAGCTCCCGGCGCATCGCGGCGAAACGGACGGGAATGTCGTCTTTGTCTTTGACCGCCGAACCGTGTTTGTCCCGGTACAGCGCGTCGTGGTTGGCGTAGACGAAGAGTTCCCGCGGCGGATCTTCCGGAAACACCGACGGGAAAAGCTTGGTACGGTAGTAACGGTAAGCGACGGGATAGTGCAGATCGGCGATATCGCCGAGATTGCAGATCATATCGACCTTTTCCCGCTTGAAGACCCGGAGCGCGGCTTCGGTGCGGACAAAACTTTTGGGATCCTCCGACCAGTGGGTGTCGGTCATGAGCCCGACCCGGAACAGCGGAGACTCCGCCGCCGCCGTCAGCCCTAGGAACAACGAAATCGCCAACATGCCGAAAATGCGCCGCATCATGATCACTTACCCCCGTTCGTACGTTGCTGGACCACACGGATACGTTATTAATAATAAGATACCACACGAGAAGCGAATTCGCCAACGCTCCGGCGTGTTTTTTATGCCGCGACTTCTCCCGCTTGCCAACACTCCGAGCCGGATGTATATTACCCGCGTCCGGGAACATCCCGGACGGCACGAACCGCTATTCACGGAGGACACCATGGATTTTCTCGACATCATGCGGCGGCGGAAAAGCTGCCGCGCCTATCAGACCGACCGGACCATCCCGCGCGAAGAACTGCTGAAGATCGTCGAAGCCGGGCGGCTCACGCCGAGCGGATGCAACTCGCAGCCGTGGAAGTTCATCGTCGTCGACTCTCCCGAGGCGAAGGAAAAACTCTGCGACGCGATCGTAGTCGAAAACGGCATGACCGGAGCACCGTGGCGGCATCAGGTATCCGCCTTCATCATCTTCGTCGAACAGCCCGCCAAGGTGATGCCGGCGGTGGTGAACCACTACCGCGACACCCAGCGCTTCGCCCAGGGCGACATCGGCGCGGCATGCATGAACATGTGCCACGAAGCCTTCTCGCTGGGCTTGGGGACTTGCATAATCGGCGTCAACGACCAGTCGAAGATGGAAAAGCACTTCGGCATCCCGCACGGACGGGAGGCGCGGCTGGTGCTGGCGATCGGCTACCCGGTGGACGCCTCGCCCGTGGACAAGGTGCGCAAACCGCTCGACGAGATCTGCTGCTTCAACCATTGGGAATGAGCGCAAAAAAGGCTGTCCGGCGGGTTGTGCCGCGTTTGAACTTAAGTTCGTAAAAATCCGGCGGCAAAATATGAAATTCCGTACGTGATGGGAGCGGTGGGGGCGTTTCGCCGCCCCCTCGACCCCTCGCGAGCCGAAACGTCGGCTTCGAGATAATGAATTGCGTCGCCGTCGGCGACTTGGCATACGGTTCTCTTTGCGTTTGTCTGCAAAACTATCTTGCGAAGTGCGGGCAAGTCAGTGTGCGGTGTACCGCCGTTTTCCACGAATAAATACGGTGCAGCGGCGTTTGCCGCATAGGAAACATGCCGCATACGCTCCGCTCGCCTGCTGGCGGCGTTGAAGCCGCCACTGCGCGCCCTTCTTTGGGCGCGCAGGGACTCGCCTCCGCTACCGGCACACGGGCGCTGCCGCCCCGTGACCCCGTTTT
>CACZPY010000038.1 GCA_902783135.1 uncultured bacterium | reverse complement strand
GGGCGGACCTTCCGGCGGCTGCATCACCAAGGAGAACCTCGACACCCCGATCGACTACGGCAACCTCGCCAAGATCGGTTCGATCATGGGTTCGGGCGGCATGATCGTGCTCTCCGACAAGGACTGCATGCCCGCGATGGCGAAGTTCTATCTGGACTTCACCCGCGACGAATCCTGCGGCAAGTGCACGCCGTGCCGCGTCGGCACCCGGCGGATGCTCGAAATGCTGGAAAAGATCTGCGACGGCACCGGCACCGAAGAGATGCTCGACGAGCTGGAAGCGCTCGCCCGGACGATCACCGACACCGCGCTCTGCGGTCTCGGTCAGACGGCGCCGAACCCGATCCTCAGCACGCTGCGCTACTTCCGCGACGAGTACCTCGCCCACGTGCGCGACAAGAAGTGCCCGGCGGGCACCTGTCCGAAGCTCTACACGCTGACCATCACCGACGCGTGCATCGGCTGCACCAAGTGCAAACGCAACTGCCCGGTCGGAGCGATCACCGGAGAAATCAAGCAGAAGCATGTGATCGATCCCGCCAAGTGCATCAAGTGCGGCGCCTGCATCGAGGGCTGCCCGAAAAAAGCGATTGTCAAAGGATGAGTGAACAAGATGGCTAACGTTAATCTTACTATCAACGGCAAAGCGGTGTCTGTTCCGGCTGGTTCCACCATCCTTGACGCCGCCAAAAAACTCAATATCAACATTCCGACCCTCTGCTACTGCGACAAGCTCGGCTGCGGAGTGTCGAACCATCCGGCGAGTTGCCGGGTCTGCGTGGTCGAAGTCGAAAAACGGCGCAACCTCGCTCCCGCCTGCGCGACTCCGGTCATGGAAGGCATGGTCGTCCACACCAACAGCCAGCGGGCGCTGAACGCCCGCCGGACGGTGCTGGAGCTGATCCTCAGCGACCACCCGCAGAAGTGCCTGACCTGCGCCAAGAACCAGGACTGCGAACTGCGGATGCTCGCCGCCGAGTTCGGGATCCGCGAGATCGCCTACTCCGGCGTCCGCAACAAGTTCCGGGTCGACGCCTCCAGCGCGGCGATCCAGCGCGACCTTTCCAAGTGCATCATGTGCCGCCGCTGCGAGACCGTCTGCAACAAGGTGCAGACCGTAGGCGCGCTGACCGGTTACGGTCGGGGCTTCACCGCCAAGGTCGGCACCGCGAGTCTGATCCCGCTCGCCGACTCGAACTGCACCTTCTGCGGTCAGTGCGTGAACGTCTGTCCGGTGGGCGCCATCACCGGCATCAGCTACGTCAAGAAAGTCTGGGCGGCGATCAACGATCCCTCCAAGACGGTGATCGTCCAGACGGCGCCCGCCGTCCGCGTGGCGGTCGGTCAGGAATTCGGCTTCACGCCGGGCGTCCCCGTGACGGGCAAACTCGTCGCCGGACTGCGCGCGCTGGGCTTCGACAAGGTCTTCGACACCGACTTTTCCGCCGACCTCACCATCATGGAGGAAGGTCACGAACTCGTCGAGCGGGTCAAGACCGGCAAGAATCTGCCGATCCTCACCAGCTGCTGCCCCGGCTGGATCAACTTCATCGAGCACAACTACCCCGATCTGCTGCACATCCCGTCGAGCTGCAAGTCGCCGCAGCAGATGTTCGGCGCGATCGCCAAGAGCTACTACGCCGAGAAGATCGGCGTCGCTCCGAAGGATCTGATCGTCGTTTCGGTGATGCCCTGTCAGGCGAAGAAGTACGAAGCGGCGCGTCCGGAGTTCGCTCCGAACGGCGTTCGCGATGTGGACTACGTCGTCACCACCCGCGAACTCTGCCGGATGTTCCGCGAGGCGGGCGTGAATTTGGCCAACCTCGAGGATGACGAGTACGACAGTCCGCTCGGCGAATCCACCGGCGCTGGCGTGATCTTCGGCGTCACGGGCGGCGTGCTCGAAGCGGCGCTGCGTTCGGCGTACTTCATGCTCAACGGCAAGAACCTCGAAGGCGATGCGATCAACTTCCGCGCGGTGCGCGGTCTCGACGGCATCAAGGAGGCGAAGATCGAAGTGGCTCCGGGGGTGACGCTGAACGTGGCGGTCTGCTCCGGGCTCGGCAACACCCGCAAGGTACTCGACATGGTGCGTAAGGACCCGAAGCGCTTCCAGGCGATCGAGGTCATGGCGTGCCCCGGCGGGTGCATCAACGGCGGCGGTCAGCCGTTCCTCCACGGCCACGCCGATCTGCTCGAGCAGCGGATGAAGGGGCTGTACACCGAGGACGAGCGCAAGACGCTGCGGCTTTCCCACGAGAATCCCGACATCAAGAAACTCTACGAAGAGTATCTGGGCACGCCGGGCAGCGAGAAGGCGCACCATCTGC
>CACZPY010000037.1 GCA_902783135.1 uncultured bacterium | reverse complement strand
GACCTCGTAGGGCGGCAGCTCGAACGCGAGTTTATCGCCTTCGGGCGCGGGCATATCCTTGCCGGAAAGTTCCGCAAGGTGCGCCGGGAACTTGCCCTTGAGTTCGACCTTTTTCGCCCCGGGGCTCTCGTTGAGGACGATCCACAGGTCGCCGTGCGGAGAACGCTTCTGCATGATGCGGATGTCCGGAGTGGAAGTTGCGGTCTCGCCATCGACCGTGTCGCCGACGAGGAAGGGCGCGGCGGCGGTTATCTCGTGGAGCGTCTTCTTGAGATTGGCGAGGAACTCGTCGCTCTGACCTTTGCCGAGCCACAGCCCCCAGTAGAACAACCCGGTCGCACCGTGAGAAATGACGTCATACGCCATGAAGCGGCTCTCTTCCAACGTCGGATAGATCTCCTCGCGCTGATAGAGCTGCCCCCACGCGAAGCCCTGCAAAGTCATCCACACCGGCTTGCGGTCGCGGACGGTCACGCGGCACATCTCGGTGTACTTGCCGACGCTGGTCGCAGTCTTGTCGTCGAGTTCGGAGTGGTTGTTGGGCGACGGGATGGGATAGATGTCGATGCCGTAGATGTCGCAGGCGTCGCCGCTCGGGCGCAGCGCCTCGGAAGTACCGCGCGGCGCCTCATTGAGGAAGACGGGACGCCACGGATCGATGAAGTCGCGGAAGAGCCGGTAGCCGTTCTGATAGGGTCCGAGCTGAACGCCCCGCCAACTGGGTTCGTCGACGCTGAAGTAGCAGATGAGCGCGGGGTGCGCGAGAGTCTTCTTCATGCCTTCGGCGTATCGGATGACGTTTTCGAGCTTGTCCTTTTCGGGGATATCCTTGAATATCGTGCCGTTGTTCATGCCGAGCATGGCGTACATGCCGGAGGCGTCCACCGCGTCGAGACTGGAACCGCCGCACATCACCATGTTGAAACCGAGGTCGCTGAGGCGGTAGTAACTCTCTTCGCGGGGGATGGGACCGCGGTTGCCCCAGCAGCCGATGGCGAAGAAGGGCTTGCCGTCGAGGAACATGCGGTGCTGATCGTCGAAGGTGACGACGTGCGAATGGGTCGCGGGCGCCTTGCCGCGCACGGTGAAGTGCTCACTGTCGGCGGCGATGATTTTTTCGTCCGCGCCGACGAGTTCGAACTTGATCTCCTTACGACCCGGTTCGGCGGGGATGGCGCAGTTGAAATGCATCTCGGGGGCGTAGGCGATCTCCTGCGTCCTGCCGTCGAAGGAAACGCGGAGTTTGTCGGCCTTGACGGAGGCGAAGACCACCCCGGAAAAGTTCCCCTTGGTGCCGAGTTCGGCGCCGCGGCTGTAGATCCACGGAGCATCGAAGACGATCTCGAGCGGCGGCGCGATGGAGGGGATCTCCTTGACCGTGATGTTGCCGAAATAGACGGTGCCGGGGTCGCGCAGTTCGCCGACGACGTCGACGGACATATCCCGCAGCGAGGTGAAGCGGAGGCTCTTATGCTGCCACCGTTCGAAGGAGTCGAGCCACTTGCCGCTGCCGAAGAAGGGTTCGCTGCCCGCGTACAGCGCGATGCGGTACCACGTCGCGTTCTGGTTGTCGGTGAAGCGCCTGTCGTTGCCGCCGCGCGCGTCGAAGCTCAATTCGTAGTGCTTGCCCTTTTCCAAAAGCAGACCGGACTGGATGATGCGCGCCGTCTTTTCGGTGCCGTTGAGTTTGGCGCACTTGGTGTTCTCGTCGCGGTCGACGACCTCGGCGTTCTCGAAGATCCAGCCCTTCGTTCCCTTGCTGAAGTCGCCGTTGGTGAAACCGGGTTCGACTTCGATAAGTTGCGGATCGGCGAGTTCCACATAGCCGCCCTTGGGCTCGGTGGCGAAGACGGCGTAGGGCGTGCCCTTGGCTTTTTCGGGCAGTCGGATGCGTATCGAGGCGATCTGCCACTGCGGCTTGCACTTGATGTTGCGGTTGAGGATGCCCCAGCCTCCGCCCTCGGCGCCGTAGAGGAAGGTCGTGTTGGGCGTGCCGCGGTAGCGGACGCTGAACTGATACTCCTTGCCCTTGACGAGCTCCAGATTGCTCTGCATCAAATGGCTGCGCGATCCGGGGAGCGACTGCATCCGGACCGCGTTGCCGGCGTCGGTCTTGACGATGTCGATCTGCGCGCCGTTTCTGGGACTCCAGAGCATGGGGATCGTCTTCCCGTCCTGCTCCAAAGTGAGCGCGAAATCGGAGTTGTTCAGTAGGTTGTCACTTTTTTTTTTAGGCGCGGGCACGACCTTGGGCGAAGCGAACTCGATCGCCCCCTGCGACAGCAGCGCCATCACGACGTGCGGATTGTCGGTCTCGGCGGTGAAGGGCAGTTGTACGCTCTGCCACTTGTCGGTGCAATTGATGTGGATCGCCTTGGTCCAGTAGTCCTGATTGAGCCGGCCGCCCTCGATGTAGAAGCGTCCGCGGGTGCCGGGTTTGCCCCGGAAGCTCACGCAGAGCAAATAGCGTTCGCCTTTCTTGGCGGGAACGCCGTTCTGGATGAGGAGCGTGCGCTTGCCGGTGATGCGGATGGCGTTGCCGCCCTCTTCGCGTTTGAAGCGTTCGACTTCGTCGCCGTCGGAGGCGCGGAGCGTCCAGCCCTGAACTCCGCCGTCGGCGCCGCCGAGGACGAAGTCCGCGTTCTTGAGCAGATTGCCTTCCGCGTTTTCCGACATCTCATAGGAGACGACCTGCGGATCGGCGAATTCGACCTCGCCCGCGGAAAGCTGCGCCATCACGACGTGCGGATTGCTGCCTTTGGCGGTGAAGGGATGCTGGGCGCTTACCCATTTGTCACTGCGGCAGGTGATGTGGATCGCTTCGGTCCAGTAGTCCTTGCCCGTTCTGCCGCCTTCGATGTAGAAGCGCGCCTTGGTGCCGGCTTTGCCCCGGAACTTGACGGTGAGCATGTATTTTTCGTCTTTTTTGACCTTGACGTTGTTCTGGATCACGAAGATGCGGTCGGCGGTCGGCGAGGCAAGCTGCAAAGCGAAACTGCCGCCTTCGAATTCGATCCGTTTGACGGGACTGGTGGCGGGGCGCACGATCCAGCCGCCGGGGCCGCCGGAGGCGGAAAGTTCCTTGAAACTCGAGTTGCTGACCAGATTCTGCGGCTCGTCGGCGAACGCCGCCGCCGCGATCAGCGCGGCGCAGATGGTGAAAAAGTGTTTCATTGTTTATCCTTATGTTGGGAGAGATGTTACGATCTGCTTTGTCATCCGGCGAAAACGGTTACGGCAGCGGCACGCCTTTGGAGGGCTTGTTTACCGCGCCCCCAGCGCCGGTGCCGTCGCCCAGCTCCATGTAGTACCTTATCGCGGCGGAAAAATACGGATTGATGCGGGGATGGAAATATCTGGAGATCTCGAAAGGATCGATGGTGACGACGTTGCCGGCGTAGGTCAGCATGTTGATCCTGTCCCCGTGGACCGGAGCCGGGTAGGCATAAAATCTCCACGTCGAAAAACTGCTGGCCGCCTGATAATTGAAGATCGCCAGCGCGCTCTGAACATTGTAGATGCTCACGCAGTCGGTGATGTTGACCCGTTCGGAGGGGGTGACGTTGTCCCGCATGAAAGTAGCCATGTTGGTATCGGTGTACCCCCTCGACAAACCGGGATGGAGCACCTTGAATCCGGGGGCGGGATAAATGTTCTGGGTGCTGTAGTTGGAGCCGTAGGTCTGCAAAAAATTGTCCGCCGAGTCGGTCGAGAGCGGCACGACGGGACAGCGCATGAAACTCGGCATGCTGTTGTTCAGCGCGGCGATCCGCGAATTGCTGAATTCGCCCCACCACGTTTTATCGCTGGGGTCGTCGAGTTTGATATACTTGCCGCGGTGGAGGTTGTACACCCACGAATGCTGCCACTGCTGCTGATTGCCGATGTTGCCCGAGCCCCACCAGCCGTTGTGATCGTCCATATACTGCGCGGCGAGGATGCCGACCTGCTTCAGATTGCTGATGCAGGTGGCGCCCTGAGCGCGCATGCGCGCCTGCTGCAAGGCGGGCAGCAGCATCGCGGCGAGGATCGCGATGATCGCAATGACGACCAACAGTTCGATCAGTGTGAAACAACGTTTTTTCATCATATTCCCCCGTTGTGGTTTATGGCACGAGTGCCGGTGTTTTTTTGTGTCTCCTGGGATTTTTGGGAACCTTGGGATCTTCGCGGTATGCACATGTTCATCCCAAAACTCTCAAAACTCTCAAAAACACCTAAGACTCCCAAGCGGATACAGGTTTCCAGCCAGCTTTATTCCAATCGTCCTAATCGTCCTACCGGTCCTACGGCGTTCATTCCCGTGACGGCGGCTTGCATACGCGACCTTGTCACTCCATAGCGCCTCCGGCGCGAAAGCGGAAGCCCCCTTTCATCTTTCATCTTTCAAAAAACACCCCTTCCCCGCCGCCGTCCGGGGCTGTCGCGGACCCCGGAGGCGGCGGAAAAGGGAAGTGCGTATATTACGCCAGGTTCTTGAACTTCAGCACGCTGTCTTCGAGCGCGAAGCCCCAGCCGTCGTAGACGGTGCCGGTGCCTTCGATTGCGCTGCCGTAGGCGGCGGAACCGATGTCCGCACCATTGATCGCCAGCGTGAAGGTGGCGTCGGTGAAGTCCGCCGCGGCGATGCTCCAGCCCGCCTTCGCCTGCGTCTCGTCCGCGAAGTTGACCCTCACGGCGTCGCCGGAGAAGCCCGCTTCGGCTCCCCACGTCAGCAGCGCGTCGCCCGCCAGACCCGCATCGCGGGCGCCGAGGTCGAAACTCCACGCGTTGTTGGTGACGGTCGCCGCGGCATCGAGCGTCATCGCGGTCACGCCGTCGAAGGTGATGTCGGTGAAGCCGCCGATCGAACCCGCGAACTCGCCGGTGTATCCGGAGAAACTCAGCGTCGCATCGCTCTCCGAACCGCCGACGTAGGTGTAGCCGTAGACGTCGCAGGTGTAGGCCTTGTTGCCGGAGAAGATCACACTGGCGGCTCCGGTCTCGTCGCCTTCGAGTTGACCGCGCGCATAGATCGCGCCCGAAATGCTGCCGCCCTTGACGAGGATCGTCACGTCGCCGGCGATGGTGCGGCCGCCCGAAGTTGAGTGGCTCCCGCCGCCGAAGACGTTGGCGACTTCCGCCGTGCCGGCAATGGTGATGTTCACGTTGCCGACGATGCTTCTGCCGCCCTTTTGCGCCCAGCCGCCGCCGTAGACGTTGCCCATCGTCGGAGCGGTCTTGCCGTTGCCGACGGAAATGGTGATGTCCACGTCGCCCGCCGTGGCGGTGACGCCGGAGGCGAAGATGCCGCCGAAAATGCCGCGGCCGCCGCACGCCTCGCCCCAGTCGCCGCTGTTGACATCCAGAGTGACGCTCTCGACATCGTAGACGATCCCGGTGGCGTTGCCGGTGGCGTAGCCGCCCGCGTAGACGCAAGCCTGCGTACCCTTGGTGGTTTCTCCGCCGGCGAGGGTCAACGTCACGTCGCCAACCGAATGGCGGAGGTTATTGGCCTTGGTCGTGTCGGTCTTGACCGCCGACGCACCGTAGATGTTGCCGCTGAAGGTGCCGCCGTTGATCGTCATGTTGACTTCGCCGACGCTCGTCAAGGTCGTGAGCTTGTTGGCGAGAGCGCCCGCGTAGAAGTCTTTTTTGAACGTGCCGTCGTTGATGACGGTGCCGGCGGTGCCGGTGACCGTGCCGAAGCCGCCCGCGTAGGCGACGCCGTTGAAGGTCGTGCCGTGCGAAACTTCCGTCCAGTCGGGGTTGATGTCGCCGACCATCACGTTCACGTTGGCGACGCTGCCGCCCGCCTTCGCGCCCGCCGCGAGGTTGGTGATCGAACCGTCGCGGAACTTGAGGTTGACGTCGTTGTCGAAGGTCCCCTCCGCGCCGTAGAGCGCGCCGTTGACGGTGGTGCCGTCGAGGGTCAGCCACGCATCGGCGCCGGTGCCCGCATTGGCGACGACCGGAATGGTCGAAAGGTCGGTGTCGGCCGTCCACGTGGTCGCCAGAGAGCCGTCGGTGAGCGTGGTCGCATTGTTGCCGTCGAGCGTCGCCGCGGTCGCCTGCGTACCGACCGTCAAAGCGGTTGCGGTCAGCGTTCCGTCGGCAGCGGTGGTGATGTAGTTCAAGCCATCGAAGGCGTTGGAGAAGTTCGCGCCGACACTCACGACGCGGCCGCCGAAGACGTCGAACTCGTCGTAGTCGACGGCGGTGATGTAGGCGTCGATCGAATCGGCGATCTTGAAGGTGCCGGCGCCGCCGACCTCTTTGACCGAAAGTTCCGCGCCCGCGGCGACGTTGCCCCAGGCGGTGATGAGCGCGGCGTCGTTGCCGGTCGCCTCCGAGAAGCGGACGTTGATCCGCGCACCCGAAACGACGGTGTCGAAGGCGATCTCGCCGCCGTAATAGACATACGCCAGAGCGTCTTCGCCGAGCAGTTTGACGCCCGTCGCGGTGGCGCTGCTGTAGACCCGGACCATACCGCCCGAGAGGACGCTCACGTCGGAAGCGTCGCCGCCCTTGGCATAACTGGACTGTTCCAAATTGGCGCCGACCTGCATCCAACCGCCGCTCGAAATGACCGTGTTGGTCGCGGAGGCGCCGGGCGCCATCAGTTTCTGCGTGCCGCCGTCGATGAGGGTCGCGCCGCTCGCGTACGCCCCGGCGTACATCAACAGCTGACCGCCGACGACCGTCGTGTCGTAACCGGTGCCGCCGGAAAGCCGCAGATAAGCCGTCGCGTCGGCGAGGTAGGTGTCGCTCGCCGAACCGCCGCCGTAGACCCGGATGTCGGTGCCGGTGCCCTGTCCCGCCATCGTGGTTCCGGTGATAAAGCCGCCGGAAGAGACGATGACCTTGTTGCTCGCGGCCTTGATGATCGTCGCGTCTTCCAGCGTGCCGCCGTTGTTGACGAACGCCGACATGCCGGCGACGATCTTCTCGCCGGTCACGACCGTGCCGTAAGCGGTCAGCGCGGTGCCGGTGTAGACCTCGACCGGATAACCGCTCACCGAGAGATACAGACCGCTGCCCTCGAGCGTGAGCTTGTAGGTGAAGTCGCCGACCTTGACCGAAGAACCGTTGCCGAAGTCGGTGGCGAGCACGGCGCCGTTGGTGTCCTTGACGGTGAAGGTCGTATCGCCGAAGTAACTCGCGCCGCTCGACAGATAGTATTTGCCGCCCCACGGATCGGCCGTGTTGACGGTGATGACGAGGTCGGTGCCGCTCGTGATGCGCCACGCGTTCAGCATCGCGGTATCCGTCGGAGCGCCCTGCGAAAGATCGAAGTTCCAACTTCCGCCCGTGACCGCGCCGTCGGCGAGGTTGACGTAGCCGTTGCTTCCCGCGACGATGGTGGTGTTCCAAGACGACGCCCCGGCGACGACCTGCTGATAGCCCGCGTAAACGATCGTGTCGCTCGCCACCGCACCGGCGGAGAGCACCTTCTGCGCGCCGCCCGAAACGACCGCGCCCGAAGCGACGCCGTTGGCACGCAGCAGCTCCTGTGTACCGTCGTACAACGTGGTCGAAACGACCGTGCCGCCCGTCACGTCGACGATGGTCAAGTCATGAAGTACGGTCGCACTCGCCACACCGCCGTTGCTGACGTAGAGGCGGTTGGCGGCGGCGCCGTACAGTTGGGCGCTCTCGACCAGACCGCCGCCGTTTTGGATCTTGCCGTTCGAAAGTACGGTACGCACCGCCGACGCTCCGGCGAAGACCTGCTGTTCGCCGCCCGAAATGACGGTGTCGTACGCCGTGGCGGTCGCATCGTAAAGCTGCTGCGCGCCTGCGCGGACGGTGGTGTAGTAAGTCACGCCGCCCGTACGCACGAACTGGTTGCCGGTGGTGACGTCGGATTCGAGCACGGTGTAGTAGGTGCTGGCGCCGTTGCGCACCATTTCGCGCCCCGCACCGTGGATGGTGGTGGACTCGGTGCGGCCCGCCGTGTTGTCGAGCATGCTGGCGGAAACGACCGTGCGGTAGGCCTCGGTACCGGCGCCCAGGAGCTGCGACCCGGCGGAAATGACGGTGTCATACGCCTTGGCGCCGCCCACGAGCAGCTTCTGCGCGCCGCCCGAGATCACGGTCCCGTTGGCGACGGCGGTGGCGGCGGAAAGCAGCTCCTGCGCGTCGCCGCGCAGCGTGGTGGAGGTCGTATTGCCGAGCACGCGGACGATGCCGGTACTGGCGACGGTACGCTCCGCCGACGCTCCGGCGTAGATCTGCTGCTCGCCGCCCAAGACGACGGTGTCGAAAGCCGTGGCGGTCGCATCGTAAAGCTGCTGCGAACCGCCGCGGACAATGGTGTTGTAGGCGATGCCGCCCGCACGCACGAACTGGTTGCCGGTCGCTCCGGCTTCGATGATGGTGCCGGTGGCGGCACCTCCGTTGCGCACCATTTCGCGCGCTGCGCCGAGCAGCGTGGTGGATTCGGTGCGGCCGGCGGTGATGTCGACCATGCCCGCGGACGCCGTGGTGCGGTAGGCCTCGGCGGCGGAGTTGAGCAAATACAGCGTACCGGCGGAAACTACCGCGTCGTTGGCGGTGCCGCCGGAGAGCAGGAGGAAGGCGCTGGCACCGGCGAGCGTCACGTTGTTCGCCACGCCGCCGTTGCTGACGACGATGTTGCCAGCGGTGGTCCCCGTGATGGTAGCGGTGTCGAGCACGCCGCCCGAATAGACGACGACCTTGCCGTCTGCGGCGGCATCGACCGTGAGATTCTTCAAAGTACCGCCCTTACGAACGTACGCTTCACGGGAGGTGTCGACCGTAATGGCGGTATCGACCGTGGTGCCGCGCGCCACGATCGTGGTGTCCTGGAACACCGCGACCGGATCGGCGACGATGCCGACATACTGATAGGTGGCGGTATAGAGCCGATAACTGCCGAACTGGGTATGCAGATAAGCGCCGTTGACGGAACCGCCGCCGGAGACGCTGCCGAGTGTGATCCCGGTGTCGGTCACGACCGTCGCCGTGATGTTGGTCGAACCGCCGCCCATGCAGTATTCGCCGGAGTACTGGCCTTCCTGCGCGACCTTGATGGTGTAGGTCAAGCCGGCGTTCGCCGCGACGCGACTTACGCTGCTGATGAAATAGTTGCCGGTCCCGGTGGCGGCGACCGCCGTCGAGAAATCCATCGTCAGGTTGCCGGTGAATACGGTCCCGGCCGCCTCGGGACGGATCACGGCGTTCTTGCCGTTGCCGACCACGACGGTGACGTTGTTGACTGTGCCGCCGCCCCAGACGCTGAAACGGCCGCCGGAGATCACGGCGTCGTTAACGGTCGCCCCACTGGAGACCAGCGCGGACCCGCCGAGCATCACGGTGCGGGACGCCGTGCCGCCGTTGTTGATGAGCTGGGAACCGCCGGAGACCACCGTGTCGTAAGCGGTGACCGCCGCGCCGACGACCTGATACCCGCCGCGGACGACAGTATTGTACATCTTGGCGTTGTTGTTGCCCCACTGCGAACCCTTGCTGATCACGGTGCGGTAGGCGACCGCGCCGTTGACGTACTGATAGCCGATCCCCTGATTGATGACGGTATCGTAAGATACGCCGCCCGCGCGGATGATCTCCTGCGCCTTGTTGGCTGCGGTCTCGTCGCCGGAGATGACCGCGCCGCTGCCGACGCCGCCGCTCGAGATCTGCAGGATGGCGCCGTTGGATACGATGGTGTCTACCGCGGTACCGAATGCGGACGCGGTGGTGTCGTTCGCACCCGCGACGGTGTTGTTGCCGAGGATCAACCCCGTGGAAGTCACTCCGCTTGCGATTACGATAGCCATGATGAATACCTCCCTTTTCCCTTTATTTTCTGCGACTCTATTGACTTTTCAAAACCACGCGTCCGTTCCCGGCGGACACATTTTTACATTACGAAATTTTATTTTGTAAAAAAAACGACACGGTTCGCCGTCCGGCAAACCTTGCATAAAAGCCGATTTTTACGTCTTACGTTTTAATTATACCATATTTGAAAACAAAATGCAACACCGAAAAAGCGAAAATTCAAAGATTTTCAAGTTTTTTATATTAAAAAATTTAGTCGGGTGAAATCACGCTTTTTCGGGATTTTCAAGCGCGCCTCCCCGCCATCGGACTTGCATTTGGGATCGGCGGGGATAAGTTAATTCGCGTGGGGACGGACTTGCCGTACGCCCCCGCGACCCGGACCGTACCCGAACCAATTCTAAATATAAAGAAAGGACATCCTACATGTACGCCAAAATATCCAAAATCGCCGCCGTGTGCATCCTCGCCGCGCTGTGCTTCACGACTGCCGCCGCCGACCAGAAGAAGGCGATCCGGTTCCACAACGCCTTCGAAGCGCCGTTCGAACTCACGGGATTCCCGTGGAGAGGCCCCAACGGCGAACTCCGCCGCCTCCCCATGACCATCACCGAAAAAGATCTCGAATACGCCCCCGCCGCCAAGACCCTCGCCTGGCACTCCGCGGGCGGCGAAGTGCGTTTCCGCACCAACAGCGACCGCGTGGTGCTGCGCGCCGAACTCTACTACGTCAGCGACATGAACCACATGACGCGCAACGGATCCGCCGGGTTCGCCTTCTACACCGACAACCGCCCCGGATACTCCAGGTTCCAGCGCGCCGTCGGACTTTCGCCCTCGCAGGCGAAGCAGGGCGCCGGCCCCGACGGTTCCGCGACCATCAACTACACCTTGCATCTCAATAGCGGCGGCAAGTCCCGCACCGTCGCCATCTACCTGCCATTGTACAGCGGCGTCAAGAAGATGGAGATCGGCCTCGAAGAGGGTTCGGAACTGCTGCCTCCCCTGCCCCGCGCCGTGAAAGATCCCATCTGCTTCTACGGTTCGAGCATCACGCAGGGCTGCAGCGCCTCGCACCCCGGCAACGTCTACACGACGCTGCTCTGCCGCGTCCTCGACGCGCCGCAGATCAATCTGGGATTCTCGTCCGGCGCCCGCGGCGAACAGTGCGTCGCGCAGGCCATCGCGGGTCTGAAACTTTCGGCGTTCGTGATGGACTACGACCACAACGCCCAGAGCCTCAAACAACTCAAGGAGACCCACGAAAAGTTCTATCAGACCGTCCGCGCCGCACAACCCGAGCTGCCGATCATCATCGTTTCGGGCCCGCGTGACGGCAGGGTCAAAGAGTACCGCGACCGCCGCGACGTCATCAGGCAGACGGTCGCGAACGCCATAAAGGCGGGGGACAAGAACGTCTACTTCATCGACGGCATCCACTTCTACGACCAGCCGGGCATGCCGGTGATCCCGCGCGACTTCACCACCGTCGACAACACCCACCCGACCGACCTCGGCTTCCATCTGATGTACCTGAAGATCCTGCCGGTGCTCAAGAAGGCGCTCGGCAAGTAGGCAAGCGAAAGTCAAAAAACGCTTCAAGGATCGGGTATATCATGGTCAAAGCAATACCGGAGTGGTTCCGCAACGCGGTCTTCTACGAGATCTATCCGCAGAGTTTCCGCGATTCGAACGGAGACGGGATCGGCGATTTCGCGGGGATAGCGGAAAAACTGGATTATGTCAAAAGCCTCGGCGTGGACGGCATCTGGCTCAATCCGTGCTTCGATTCGCCGTTTCAGGATGCGGGATACGATGTGCGCGACTATCTCAAAGTCGCCCCCCGCTACGGCACGAACGACGATCTGAAGGCCCTGATCGCCGAAGTTCACCGCAGAGGGATGCGTCTGCTGCTCGACCTCGTGCCCGGACACACCTCACTGGAACACCCGTGGTTCAAGGCGGCGGTATCGCGGCATCGGACCCGGTACGACGACTACTACGTCTTCACCGACGGACCCGATCCCGACCAGGACGGCTATCCGTTCATCTCCGGCTACGGCGAGCGCGACGGCTTTTACATGACCAATTACTTCTACTCCCAGCCGGCGCTGAACTACGGCTTCAGCGACCCGAAGCCGGAGTGCCCGTGGCAACTCGCCTTCACCGATCCGCGGCTCAAACCGCTGCACGAAGAGATCCGAAGGGTGATGAAGTTCTATTTGGACGCCGGATGCGACGGGTTCCGCGTGGATCTGGCTTTCAGTTTGATCAAGGGCAAGACCGGCCGCGACGAAGCGCTGAAGGAGTTGTGGCGGGATTACTCTTCGTGGATGAAGCAAAATTATCCCGAAGCGATATTGGTCGCCGAGGGCGGCAGACCCGATCTCGCCTTCGATTGCGGATTCGACTCGGATTTTCTGTTTTCGTGGGGAAATCCCAAGGCCGCCAACCGGATGATGTTTCGTGCCGAGGCGTATGTATATTACACCAACAAACTCAAGCCGGAAACTCCGCACAGTTTCTTTTCGCGGGAAAGTTCCGGCAATTCGCGCGACTTCATGGACGAGGTGGAAAAACTCCTCGCGCACGACGGCGGGCGGGCGCGGTTCTCGATCGTCACCGGCAATCACGATCTGACGCGGCTGTGCCGCAACCGCGGCGCGGACGAGTTGAAAGTCGCGTTCACTTTCATCTTCACCATGCCGGGACGCCCCTTCCTGTACTACGGGGACGAAATCGGGATGAGGTATCTCGAAAAGGCGGGCAACATAGAGGGCAGTTACGGCCGCGGCGGCGGGCGTTCGCCGATGCAGTGGGAGCGCGGCGACCGCGCCGGATTTTCCTCCGCGTCCCCGGAAAAATTCTACATCATGATCGATCCCGATCCCGGGCGTCCCTGCGTGGCGGATCAGGAAAACGATCCGGATTCGCTGCTCAACTACACCCGGCTCCTCATAAAACTGCGCCACACCCATCCGGCGCTCGGCGCGGAGGGAAAACTCCGCCGCGTCGTTTCGGAGTATTCCGGCGCTCCTCTGATCTACGAGCGCGAACTTGACGGCGAGCGTTTTCTGATCGCGATCAACCCCGCCGCCGAAACTCGGACGGTCGGGATCGCGCCGGCTGGAGCGGCGGAACGGATCGCGGGCGTCGGCGATGTCAGGATCGGGGAACGGCGCGGCACGACTTCGGTGACGATGTCCGGAG
>CACZPY010000036.1 GCA_902783135.1 uncultured bacterium | reverse complement strand
TCGTCATCGTGCCGACCACGCTCCGACCGATGCGGATCCCCGACGCCGCCAATTCCCGCGCCGGAAGTCCCGGATTGTGGCGCGCCACTTCCTCCACCCCCGCGGCGATGTCCATCGCGAGGTCCATCACCGCGCCGCTCCCCGCGAGGATCGTCGCCCCGATGAAGATATCCGGCAGCGACAGCTTTTCGTACCCCGAGTAGAGCAACGTCTGGACATACGGCATCGTCGCCCCGTTGATCTTCATCAAAAATCCGAAGAGATGCGCCATCCCCAAGCCCGCCAGAACTCCCGCCGAACTCCCGATGAAGGCGGCCACCCCCTTGCGCGACAATCCCGCCACCAGATACACGATCACCGCCGTCAGCACCGCCACCGTGCCGAAGATCACCCAGTCGGCGCTCCAGCCGCGCAGCACCAGCGGGATCACGAGCTTCCAGATCGCGAGGCAGCTGAAGACGAAGCTGAAGAGCGCCTTGGCGCCGACCCAGCCCCCGAAAAGCACGAGCAGCAGGCAGAAACCGCCGAAGAGCACCAAGCCCCACCCCGAACGGTAGTGGTCGCGGGCGACGAGCACGCTCTTTTCCGGCGAGGCGCCGGGCGGCAGCGTCACGACCGCGAGGTCGCCGACTCGAAACTCCTTGTCGAGTTCCAAATTTCCGCGAAGTTCGTTGCCCGCGCGGAAGCGCCGGTTTTTCCACTCGCCCCGGATAAGTTCGACCTCCAGCTGCTGCGACCCGGCGCGGATCAGTCCGTGCTGCCGGATGTCCGAGTTGTCGACCTGTGTCACATAGGCGAGTTCGCTCGTCCCCTCCTGACGGAGCAGCGACGGCGGCGACGGCAAGAGATACAATCCGCCGCAGCACAAAAGCACCACGGCAAGAAACAGCCAGTCGCGCGCCGCCCGTTTGCGGATCATTTGCGCAGCAGCGCTTTCAGCTTGTTGGAAATGTCGGTGTTGTCGAGAAATCCCGAAAATTCCTGCGCGCCCTTGCCCCAGCTGGTCGTCAGCACCGGCAGCGCGGTGTGCGCGCCGCTCGTCCAGCCGATGCCCGCCTTGTCGCTCATGATGATGCGCGCCGTCTTGCCCAACTGCGCCGCCCGCACCCGCGTCTTGCCGTCCTTGCCGGTCGCGAACGCCTTTTCGATCTCCTTCTTCTCGGCGTCGGTGAGGACCATCGGCCCCTCCCCCGCGAACTTGAAGCCGTAAGCCTTTTCCAGCATGGGCTTCACGTCCTCGTAGCCGAGATCCGGCTTCGCCTTGCGCGCCGCCCGCAACCGCCGGACGAACTCGCCCGTGGTGCAAGTCTGCTGCGCCAGACGGTCCATGTACAGATTGTACCCCGTCCCGGCGAAGCCCATCGTCATGCCGCCCGTCTCGTGGTCGCCCGTGACGATGATCAGCGTCTCGCCTTCATGACGTTTGGCGAACTCCATCGCCAAGCGCACCGCCCGGTCGAGCCCCAGCACCTCGGTGAGGTTGCCCGCCGCCTCGTTGCCGTGTCCGCACCAGTCGATGCTGCCGCCTTCGACCATCATGAAGAAACCGTTCGGGTTGTCCAAAAGCTCGATGCCCTTCTTCGTGAACTCGGCGAGGGTCGGGATCGTGCCGTCCGCGTCGATCTCGTAGGGCAGCGCGCCTTCGCAGCCGCGCGCGAAGACCTTGCCGCAGCCGGGAGCGAGTTTCTCGAACTCCGCCTTGGTCGAAGTCACCGTGTAGCCGCTCTTCGCCGCAAGTTCGTAGATGTTGCCCCGGTAGTTCTTGGACTTCTTGTCGTCCGCCTTGGAAAGCCCCCCGCCCGCGAAGTAGTCGAAGTCGGAGGCGATCAGGTCCAGACCGATCTCATATCCTAAAGTGCGGCTCGTCTGATGCGCGTAGAAGCCGCCCGGCGTCGCGTGGTTGATCGTCACCGAGGTCACGATGCCGACTTTCTTGCCGCACTTCTTGGCGACCTCCGCCACCGATTCGAGGCGCTTGTCCTCGGGATCGACGCCGAGTTTGCCGTTGCGGGTCTTGGTGCCGCAGGCGATCGCCGTCGCCGCCGCCGCCGAGTCGGTCACGAGACTGCTCGCCGAACAGCTGCGCGTCGTCGCGTGGACGGGCAGCGTGTTCATGACCAGCTGCCCCTCACCCTTGGCGCGGGAGAACTCGTCCGCGATCATCCGCTGCGGCGTGGACATCCCGTCGCCGATGAACAAAAATACATACTTGGGCGGCTCGGCGCACAGCATAAGCGCCGCGAAAACCGTCAACATCAACAGAAAACTCTTTTTCATCCTATCTTCCCCCCCCCTTTTTCCGGTATATTGGGTTTTGCCATAAAATAACACCGCGCCGGGGGATATTCAAGTTCACCCGGCGCGGCGGATGCCGGGCGTTCAGCGCGTGAGTTTCGGCGCTTCCAGGAGTCCGCACGGGACGAGTTTCCGCACCGGCTGCAGATAACTCTTGAACTGCAAGGGGCCGTTCCACACCGGCCACGTCTCCTCCAGATAGAAGGGTCCGTGCGCGTTGCGGCGGTGCCCGAAGACGGTCACGGCGATCTCGTTCGCGCCGCGCCGCAGTTCGTTGCCCAGCTCCACACGGAACGGCGCCCACGGCACCAGCCGGCACGGTCCGCCGTTGACGCTCACGCCGAGCAGCGCGCCGCGCCACTCGCCGAACTCCAGAAACCATGGTTTATCGTCCAAATCATCGACTGCGAGGTCGCAGACGTAGGTGAAATTCCCCGCGTAGTGCGGGAAACCTTGTCCGCACCAGTCGCCGATCCCCACCGTCGCGGGCAGCGCGACCATCGCGTCGTCCTTCACCCCGAAGTCGCCGAGGATGAAGAGCGCCTCCACCCCCGGCAGGAATTCGTGGTAGCGGCAGCGCAGGTTCAGGCGGTTCTCGCCGCGCCGCAGCAGCGCGGCGGGGAGTTTCAGTTTCCGCACCGCCGGGTCCGCCCAATACCCCGTGTCGACCTGTTCGAGCGAAGAACCGTTGACCTCGATCGCGTAAAGATCGGGGCGCTCGATCGCCAGCTCCACATCCGCGGCGGGGAGGTCGCGGCACGCGAAGACGAATTCGAGTTCCGCGTCGATGACGCGCTCGGGCGTCTTGCCCGCGTTGATGTAGGGCTGGACCATCGACCCGCCGCGCGGGGCGCGGCCGAGCACTTGGCGCAATGCGGCGTCGAGCTTGATGAAGAAGAGTTTTTCGCTCCATTCGCCGCCGTCGACCCGGTAACGTCCGTGGTCGATCACGAGCACGTTGGGCTCGTCGCGGCGCACGCGCCACCCCGATGCGGGCAAGGTCCGCACCGTCTCGCCGCGCGGCTCCGCCGGGCGCGGCGCAACGTCGAACTTCGCGCCGCCCTCGATGAAGAGCCGCGAACCGAGTTCGCCGAACGAGGTGCGGAAGATCCGCCAGCCGTCGCGGAAAACGCTCTCGACCGCATGAAACTTTCCGGTGTCGAGGTCAAGTTCGACCACCCGCCCCGCTCCGCGCGACTTGAGGCGCACTTCGACCTCGGGCAGCACCTTCCGGCGGTCGCAGACGCGCGGCTCCTCCATCTGCTCGAAGCTGTCGAGATCGTGCCCGGTGTTGCAGACGAACAGCGTCTGGAAATCCGCTCCGCGTTTCAGCAAAGTGAGCGTCGAAGCCGCCTCGCCGCCCCCCGGAACGCGCAGCGAAACGTTGCGAACGGACGGCGACAGCACCCGGTCGAACTCCGCGGGAACGACGGGCGCGAACTTGCGGAATGCTTCCGCCGCGAGAAGCGACCGCACCCCGTCCACATACCGGGGCGGCGTCCCGACGTAAGCGACCGTTCCGCCCGCCGCCGCGAAGTCGGAGAGAAGTTTCAGCGTCGTCGCGCGGATCGTCCGCAGCTGCGGCACCAGTACCGCTTTGTAGCTTGCGAACTTCACCCGCAGCATCCCGCCATCGACCGCCGCGTGGCGCGCCAGAATCGATTCGTCGCCGTAGTCGAAGTCCAGATTCACCTTCAACAGCGCGTTGCGCAGGTCGATCAGGCGGTTGTCCTCCGCCAGCCGCTCGTCGTCGGTCAGGTTGGGCTCGTGCTTCCAGCCCCACGTCGATTCGATCGGGTGGATCACCAAAAGATCGCGGACCTCCTCGCCCTCCGAGAGCGCCGCGCCGAGGCGCGAAAAGTAGTCTTCGACCACATGGTACTCCTTGTACCACGGCGCCTGATAAAAAATGCTCGCCGGATAGTCGCGCTTCGCCTCCGCCGCCATCGAATACCACGCGAGATGGTGGACGCGGTGGTTGATCCCCAGCGCGTACTGCCAGTCGCCCAGCGCCTTGTGGCCGAAGAGCGGGAAGTCCCACCCGGTCACGCCGTAGGTCTCGCTCAGCCGCCGCTCGCGCCCGAACTGGTGCGCCACCGAAACGCACTGCTTGGCGGTGTCGTAGATCGCCCGGCGTTCGGTGAGCTGGTCGATCCCCGGCATCTGCATGTACTCGTAAAAACGCATCGCCGCACCGACGCGCATCCGCTGCGAAGTCAGCGTATCCTCGGCGAGAACGTGCCCCGTGAGGACGAAGCCGTGCTTTTCGCACCACTCGCCGATCTGCTTCGAGAACGAAGTCACGAACAATTCGGTGGCGAGGTCGAAAAAGTTCACCCGCGTCCGCGAGAGTTCCTCGCCCGCCGTCTCGAAGAAGAGCTCCGGCAGATGTTCGATCAGATCGTAACCGTACTTTTCGCGGAACAGCTCCGGCATCCGGCCGGTCCACGGCAGCGACGAAAACTTGTACGGCTGGTCCTGACGGCCGTTGGTGAACCGGAGCGTCTTGGTGTTGTCCGAAAAGAGCGCCGGCAGATAGTGCGGCTCGTCCGTGAAGATGCCCGGCACCGCATGCCCGAACTTATCCCCGATCTCGGAAAAGTAGCGATCGTGGGTCACCCGGAGGAATTTGGCGACCGCCTCGGGGTTCATGGTGTCCAGATAGGTCTGACCGTTGTACCACGACATCGGCTCCGCCGTCTGCCACGAAAAGATGACCTTGGTCTCGCCCGCTTCGACGGGATCGTCCTTGCCCCCGAGGCGGCGCATGGCGGTGATCGCGGTGCCGTCGAGCTTCAGCGCGAAGGTCGCCAGTTCCACGGCGCGTTCGGGGAGTTCGCCCGCCATCTGCAGTTCGCGGATGCGGTACTTTTCCTCGTTTGTCACCAGCCCACCCGCCGCGCCGGAAGGCCAGCGGTCCTCGTCGTAGAGCCACGCCTTCATCCCGAGCTTTTCCGCCTCGTCGATACAGGAGCGGATGCACTCGAACCACTCTTCGCCCAGGTACGGCGTGTTCAGCCCCACCCGCGAGTGCATGAAGAAGCCCCCCATACCCATTTCCTTCATCACCCGGATCTGCCGCCGCAGCGTCTCGGGATCGAGTTTGGAGTTCCATGCCCAGAACGGAGTTCCCCGAAACTCCACGCCCGGGGATTCGATGCGCGAAATAAGGTCTTCAAGCATTTTTACACCCTGTCGAATGGTTGTTTGATGTACGGTTCTATGTAAAATATATCCGCTGAAAATGGAAAACACCTTGATTTTTCCACAAAAAAACAGCATTTTTCATTCAATTCCCGCGGCGACGCCCGCAAATCTCCCGGATATCGATTTTTTCGGCGGGACGAGGTTGTAAAACACACCGGTCCCGCCTATGTTATGCACATGCCGGATACCGGTGCAACTGAAAATAGGCGGCGGAAGATCATGGCGGGAGTGACTCTCAAAAAACTTGCGGAACTATCCGGACTGTCGGTGCGCACCGTCAACCGCGCGCTCAAGGATCAACGCGACGTCGCCCCCGAAAAACGCGAACTCGTCCGCCGCCTCGCCCGCCAGTACAAGTACATACCCAACATCGCGGCGCGCAACTTCCGGCTCCGGCGCAAGAACATCGTCGGCGTGCTGACCGGCGACCGGACAGGCTCCGAAGCCGATCTGCAGAAGGTCGCGGAACTCGAACGCCGCCTCATCGGCGCCGGATACTATCCGCTGCTCGGCAGCACCCGCGGCAGCGTGCGGCATACCCTCGAAGCGTGGAACGGCACCGTCGATTTCGTGGTGTCGTTCCGCCATCCCCAGACCCCGGAGGCACTGGAAGTGCTGGCGGATTTCCCCTGCTCCTTCATCTTCGTCGACTGCCCCGCGGACGAACGGCACCACCGCATCGCCGTCAACCGGGAGTGCGGCATCGCCGCCGCCTACCGCTGTCTGACCGACGCGGGATGCCGCCGGATCGTCCACTGCGGCACCAGCGGGCTGCGGCGCAAATTCGTCGAACACATCACCTCCGGCCGGCAAGGCGGGATCGAGTTCGCCTACGTCCGGACGGAGCACCCCGAAATCGAAGACGGCTTCGCCGCCGGGGCCGCGATCATGCGGAGCGGCGCCGACGCGGTCTTCTTCGACACCGACCGCATGGCGGTGGGCTTCTACCGTTACGCGTGGGCGCACCGCATCCGCATCCCCGACGACATCTCGGTGGTGGGCTTCGACGACGACTCCGTCTCCGAAGTGCTGCCGCCGCCCTTGTCGACCGTCGCCCATCCGGTGGCGGAGATCGCCGACGCGATCGTGAAGATCGTCACCTCCGGTCCCGAAGATCCCGTGCGGATCACGCTCGATACCGTGCTGGTGCGCCGCGACAGCATCCGCCGCGGTTGAAAACGCCGCGCTCCGCCGATATATTATGCACGGGAAAGTTTTTCGCATGAAATACGGATGAGGATCATGAAAAGTTATTTCCGCCCCGCCATCGACGCGCTCGCCGGATACACCCCCGGCGAGCAGCCGAAGATCGACAATCTCATCAAGCTGAACACCAACGAGAACCCCTATCCGCCGTCGCCGCAGGTCGCCGCGGCGGTCGCGGAGTTCATGAGCAGGAATCTGCGCCGCTATCCCGATCCCGCCGCCGACCGTCTGCGCGACGCGGTCGCCGCCAGATACGGCATCAAACGCGAAAACGTGATCTGCGGCAACGGCTCGGACGACCTGCTGACGATGATCTTCCGCGCCTTCACCGCCCCGGATCGCCCGGTGGCGGTGCTCGACCCCAGTTATTCGCTCTATCCCGTCCTCGCCGCGATGCAGGAAGCACCGGTGATCCGGATGCCCCTCGATCCCGCGACCTTCGAGCTCCGGGGCAGGCTCGGAGAACTCGCCCGGGGAGCGAATCTCGCGATGCTGACCCGCCCCAACGCCCCCACCGGCAACTCGCTCGACCGCGCCGCGGTGGAGGAGTTCTGCGCGGAGTTCGACGGGATCGTCGCCATCGACGAGGCGTACGCCGATTTCGCCGACGACAACTGCATGGAGTTCGCCGCCAAATACGACAACGTGCTGGTGCTGCGGACCTTCTCCAAGAGCTACTCGCTCGCGGGGGCGCGGCTCGGCTACGCGGTCGGGCACCCGGTGCTGATCGACGGGCTGATGAAACTCAAGGACTCCTACAACGTCGACATGCTGACGCAGATCATCGGCTGCGCCGCCTTCGCCGACGAAGCGACGCTCAATGCCCATGTGGCGGCGATCCGCGCGACCCGCGCGCGCCGCGCGGCGGAGTTGAAAAAACTCGGTTTCACGGTGATCCCGCCGCAGAGCAACTTCCTCTTCGCATCTCCGCCGGACGGCGACGGCGAACGCGCCTTCGGGGAACTCCGCCGCGCGGCGGTGATCGTCCGCTACTTCCCGGGGAAAATCACGGGGCGCTTCATCCGCATCTCCGTCGGCACCGACGCGGAGATCGACCGGCTGCTCGAAGTCCTGCGCGGGGTCTACCTTTGAAGCGCCTGACGCTCGCACTGCTGTCGCTCTGCGCGCTGTGCCTCGGCGCGGCGGAGAAACTGCGGATCACCGACTCCACCGGCAGCGAAGGCAGAGCGATCCTCCGGCTCGCGGCGGAGTTGGGGCAGCGGCACGGCTGGGAGATATCGATCCACTCGCTCGACGCTTCCGCCGCGCTCGACAAACTCGACGCGGGCGAAACCGATCTCGTACTCGTGAACGACTCCGATCTGCCCGCCGGACGCCATGCCGCAAGTTCCCGCTACTCGACGGCGGCGTACATCGCCGTCGTCAACCGGAAAAATCCGCTCCGGAGCATGGGCGCCGCCGATCTCAAAATGATCTTCGGGATTCCGCGCCCCAAGTGGGAACTCGTCGGCGGCTCCGCCGCGGATATCCACCGCCTCGCGGTGCGGGCGCGCAACGAACGGTTCATCGGCGAAAAGATCCTGAACCTGACCATGCCGTTGCGGGGTATTTTCATCCTCGACACGGCGGAGGAGGCGTTCACCCTCGCCGAAAACGATCCCGAAGTGCTGTTCTGGGGCACATTCTCCTCCGAGCTGCCGACGGAACTCGTCGCCGTCGAGGTGGACGGCATCGCCCCGACGCGGAGCAACATCCGCAGCGGCCGTTATCCGTTCAGCGTTCGGCGCTTCGCGGTCCTACCCGCCGCGCCCTCCGCGGCGGCGCGGAAATTTCTGCGGATGCTCGGCTCGGGCGCGTTCGCCAAGATGCTCGAGGACGACGGAGAACTCGCGGAACTCCCCGACGCGCCGAAATGACCATGTCGTTTCCCGTTTGACCCTTTGCCGCGAAAACACCGTAAAGTGCGGTTTTTTACTTGATTTTTACACTATTTGACATTAATTTATACAAAACGATCAATTCAAATCAATCAAATAGTTCAAATGGAGAACAAATAATGAATATCCTCTGCATCGGCGCCGGTTATGTCGGCGGTCCCACGATGGCGGTCATCGCCGACCGCTGCCCCGATCACCGCGTCACGGTAGTCGACATCAACCCGGAGCGTATCGCCGCGTGGAACTCGGATACCTTGCCGATCTACGAACCGGGGCTCGACGAGGTGGTGTTGCGCTGCCGCAACCGCAACCTCTTTTATTCCACCGACATCCCGCGCGGGATAAAAGAAGCCGACGTGATCTTCGTCAGCGTGAACACCCCGACCAAGACCTTCGGCGCGGGCGCGGGCAAAGCCGCCGATCTGCAGTACCTCGAAAAAACCGCGCGGAGCATCATCGAGTACGCGGAATCGGATAAGATCGTCGTCGAAAAAAGCACCCTGCCCGTCCGTACCGCCCAGGCGTTGAGCCGGGTGCTGCACTCCAACTCCAAGAATCTGCACTTCCAGATCGTATCGAACCCGGAATTCCTCGCCGAGGGCACCGCGATCCGCGACCTCGAGAACCCCGACCGCGTGCTGATCGGCGGCATGAGCAGTCCCGAGGGCGAACGCGCCGTCGATATCGTCGCCGGGATCTACCGCCGCTGGGTCGCTCCGGAAAAGATCATCACCACCAATCTGTGGTCGAGCGAACTCACCAAGCTCGTCTCCAACGCGCTGCTCGCCCAGCGGGTGTCATCGGTGAACTCGATCTCCGCGCTCTGCGAAAAGACCGGCGCCGACATCGATCAAGTCACCGCCGTCGCCGGACGCGACAGCCGCATCGGAGCCAAATTCCTCAAGGCGGGGGTCGGATTCGGCGGTTCGTGCTTCAAGAAAGACATCCTGAATCTCGTGTACCTCTGCGAGTTCTACGGTCTGCCCGAAGTGGCGGCGTACTGGGAACAGGTGGTCCACATCAACGACTATCAGGCGGCGCGCTTCGTGCGCAACATGCTGGCGGCGATGTTCAACACGCTGGCGGAAAAAAAGATCGCGCTGTTCGGCTTCGCCTTCAAAGCCGACACCGGCGACACCCGGGAATCCCCCGCCATCGCGATCGCGCGCCAACTGATCGACGAACACGCCCGGGTGACCGTCTGCGATCCCAAGGCGCTCGACAACGCCAGAAAGGATCTGCGGGACCTCAGCGGGAAAGTGGAATACACCAGCGACCCCTACGCGGCGGTCGAAGGCGCCCATGCGATCGCGCTCATCACCGACTGGAAGCTGTTCCGCGACCTCGACTACGCGCGGATCTACGCCGCGATGGAAAAACCCGCCTTCATCTTCGACGGACGCAACCTGCTGGACGGGGCTAAACTTCACGGCATCGGCTTCAACTTCTACCCGCTCGGCAAACCGGCGCTGACCCACTTCTGAAATCAGGTGTCGGCGGTCATTCGCCGAAGGTGTCGCAGTCGAAGGCGTAAAGTTCCGCTGCCGCATCGCGCCACGCTTCGGGCGGCAGCCCCGCCTTGCGGGCGAGATTCGTCCACGCCGCATCGTGATCCCAGCGCTGTTCCGCCGCCACCTGCGGCAGGAACACCGCCCGGCGCGCCCCGCATACGAGCAGCAGACCGTCGCGCCCCAACTCCGCCGCCTCCGGCGAAGCGAGGCGGCGCGGCGGAGAGAGCAGCGTGATTTCGATGGTGATGAAATCGAGTTCCCCCGCTTCTATCGGCGGGAACGCCGGATCGGAAAACGCCGCGTTTTCCGCGTTGCGGCGCAGATTTTCCGCGAGCGGCTCGAACGCCTCCAGCGTGCCGATGCAGCCGCGCATGGCGCCGTTTTCCCGGAGCGTCACGAAACACGCCCCCTTTTCCGCGAGGAGCGGTATATCCGGCACGGCGGGATCGCCGCCGCCCATGCACGCGGCGGAAAGGATGCCGCGCACGTAGCCCAGCACCCGCCGCCGTTCCGCCGCAGTGAGAAGAGTGTGCGCGCCCGAAGTCACTTATCCTTGCCGTCGGAGCAGATGTGGCAGTTGCTGCAGTCGATCTCCGAGGGCGGCACATAGAGTTTGCCCGCCCGGATCGCCGCCGTGCGGCGCAGATGGTTCCTGATCCCGAGGATCACCCCCACGATGATGAACGCTCCCGGCGCCGCCGCCGGCAGCAGGAAGTCCGTCTCCCACGCGGTGACGACCTTCACGCCGAAGACCGCGCCGGAACTCAGGAACTCGCGCAGGATCCCGAGCATGGTCAAGGTCAGCGTGAAGCCCAGCCCCATGCCCAGACCGTCGCAGATCGAACGCAGCGGGCCGTTCTTCGAGGCGAACGCCTCCGCGCGGCCGAGCACGATGCAGTTCACCACGATCAGCGGGATGAAGATGCCCAGCGCCGCGTACAGCGCGGGCGGAGCGTACGCCTTCATCAGCAGATCCACCACCGTCACGAAGGTCGCGATGACGACGATGTAGACGGGGATGCGGATCTTCTTCGGCACGATCCCGGCGATCAGGCTCACCACCAGATTGCTGCCGACCAGCACGAAAGTGGTCGCCAGCCCCATGCCGACGCCGTTGCTCGCGCTGGTCGTCAGCGCCAGCGTGGGACAGGTGCCGAGCAACAGCACCAATACCGGGTTTTCCTTCCAGATGCCCCGGATGACATCGCTCAGATAATTTTTCACTTTTTCACCTCCGGCTTCGCTCCGGCGAATTGCGCCGCGATCGCGGCGCGGTGCCTGGAAAAGACCTCCGCGGCGCGTCCGGTCAATCCCGTGACCGCTCTGCTGGTCACCGTCGCCCCGGTGCGGTACTCGAAATCGCCGCCGTCCTTGCGGACGCGCCAGACGCTGCGGTCGCCCGCCCGGCGTCCGGAAAACTGGTCAAGTATCTCGTTCGGCGGCAGCCCCGCCGGCGCGAGGCGGAAGAAGTTGAAGATCGTCTTTTTGAATTTGCGTTCGCAGACGTTCTTGCCGAGCCCCGGAGTCTCCTTTTCGTCCGTGACCAGCACCGCGAGGATGCGTCCGTCGGGATCGAAACCCACCAGTTCGCGGATCGTCCCCGCGTAGCCGGAGTTGGTCTCCGCCTCCGCGACGACGCCGATCAGGGCGCCGCCGCGGCGGGCCGCCATGAAGGCGACTCCGTCGAGCTTCAGCACCTCCGCCGCCGGATCGTTGTCGAAATCGGGGATCAGCTGGCGCAGCGCCGCGCTCTTGGCACGCTGATCCGCCCGGGCGATCGCCGGAGCCGTCAGCGACGACACCAGCGACAACACCAGTGCCGACACCAGACCGACCGCGCCCAGAAACGCCCCCAATATCCAGAAGTTTTCGCACTCTTTGAGTTTCATCACTTCACCTCGACTTTCCGCCGCTTGGAAACGTAACCGAACGGCCGGTCGGTGCACCAGCGGTCGATCAGCGGCACCAGCGCGTTCATGAAGAGGATCGAAAAACTGACGCCCTCCGGATAGTTGCCCCAGATGCGGATCACCGAAGTGATGACCCCGCAGCCGATCGCGAAGACCACGCAGCCCGTGCCGGTGATGGGACACGTCACCATGTCGGTCGCCATGAAGATGGCGCCGAGCAGCAGTCCGCCCGTCAGCAGATGGAACAGCGCCGGCGGGGTCACTCCCGGCCAGATCAGGTTCACGACCCCCGCCAGCAGCGCGACCGTGCCCGCGAAGCACAGCGGCACGCGCCAGTTGATCAGATTGAACGCGAAGAGGATCAATCCGCCCAGCAGCAGCGCAGGGACGCAGGTTTCGCCGATGCACCCGCCGCGGACGCCCCAGAAGTACTTGCGGAGCATCCTGCCGGAACTCAGTTGCGCGAAGTTGCGCCGCGCCGCCGCGGTCCGGGCGGCGATCTTGGGACGCTGACCCGCCACGCCGAGCGGCGTCGCGCAGGTCACGGCGTCGACCGACGCGCGGAACTCCCGGACATTGGGATAATCCTCACCCATGCCGCGCGGAGCCGGCCACGAAGTCATCGCCGCCGGGATCGCGATCAGCAGACCGACCCGCGCCACCAGCGCCGGATTGAAGGGGTTTTGCCCCAATCCGCCGAAAACCTGCTTGCCGAGCCAGATCGCCAGAAACGCGCCGATCAGCGGCACGTAAAACGGAACTCCCGCCGGCAGGTTAAGCGCCAGCAGCACGCCGGTGACCGCCGCGCTGCAGTCGCGGATCGTCGGCAGCACCGGCTTCTTCGCCAGCAGGCACCACAAGGCTTCGGCGCCGACGCAGCAGAAGGTGGTGAAGACGATCACCCCCAGCGCCCGCAGTCCGAAAAACCACACCCCCGCCGCCGCCGCCGGCAGCATGGCGATCAGCACCTTGAGCATGATCTTGCGCACGCTTTCGCCGGTGGAAATATGCGGACTGGAACTCAACACCAACTGTTTGCCGGTCGGCAGCCGCAGTTCGCTCTTGACTTCTTCGCTCATATTCCAAACACCTCTCAACTTATTTACGTTTCCGCAGTTCCATCTTGGCGCTCCGCATCAGCTGGACCAGCGGCCGGTGCGCCGGGCAGACGTAGGCGCAGGCGCCGCATTCGATGCAGTCCATCACATGGTTCTGCGCGGCAAGGTTCCAACGTCCGTTCTCGATCGCCGTCGCCAGCAGGCACGGCGACAGATGCATCGGACATCCCTGCAGACAGCGGCCGCAGCGGATGCAGCGCGTGGAACGGTGACGCAGCGCCTCTTCGCGGGTCAGCAGCAATATGCCGCTCGTATTCTTGGCGACCGGCACTTCGAGCGAACGCTGGGCAAAGCCCATCATCGGACCGCCGAAGATGATCTTGCCCGGTTCATCGGTCACACCGCCCGCCAGCCGCAGCGCCTCCAACAGCGGGGTGCCGATGCGCAGTTTCCAGTTTCCCGGATGACAGAGCACCTCGCCGGTGACGGTCACGATGCGCTCGACGAGCGGCAGTCCGCGCAGTACCGCGTCGGTACAGGCCGCCGCGGTGGCGACGTTCTGCACCACGCACCCGGCGTCGGCGGGAAGCCCGCCCGAGGGGACCTCGCGCCCGGCGATCGCCCGGATCAGATGCTTTTCCGACCCCTGCGGATAACGGACCCGGAGCGGGACGATCCGCACCGGGGTCCCCTCCGCGAGGGTCTCCAGCGACTCGATGGCGTCGCGCTTGTTGATCTCGATGCCGATGTTGATGTTGTCGACATTGAGGATGCGCGCCATGATCCGGGCGCCGGTGATGACGTCGCGCGGACGCTCGAGCATCAGCCGGTGGTCGGC
>CACZPY010000035.1 GCA_902783135.1 uncultured bacterium | reverse complement strand
GGATCTGCAAAACGGGGGGAGTCTGGGCCGTCACCTGTTCGTTGGGCGACATCTTGGACCAGTTTTCCGGATCCTTCTCCGGGGTCGAGCCCATCACCGCGATCCGGCCTTCGCTGCAATTTTTGTTGAACTCCATGAGACCGTACAGATTGACCACGGCCTTGACTCGGGTATCCACGCCGGGATAAGGGGCCGTCGGCTCGAAGCCGCTTTCGGGGCCCGAGACCGCGAGCATCATCACGAGATGACCGCCCGCCGAACCGCCGATGCAGCCGATCCGCTCCGGATCGACGTTCAGTTCCGCGGCATGGACGCGCAAATACTGCACCGCCGTCTTGCAGTCCATCACGTTGACGGGATAGGCCCGTCCGAACTTTTCGAGGTTCTCGCGATCCCCCAGCCGGTACTCGATGCTGATCGCGACATACCCCATGCGCGCGAGGTTGGAGCCGATGTTGATCTCCCGATCGGCGTTGCGGAGCCCCCCGATCCAGCCGCCGCCGTGGATGATGACCACTCCGGGGAATTTTTCGCCCGGGCGCGGGTCGGCGGGGTAGTAGAGGTCCAGCTTTTCCGCCCTCCCCGGTTCGAGGAAATCGAGGTTCTCCTTGACTCCGACCCGATGGACGACCGCATCCGCGCGGCAGACGCCGCAATACAGCGCCGCCGCGAATAGCGCACTCGAGTTACAAAACTTCACGACACCCATTTTCGCTCCCGCAATTTGATGGTGGATCTTTTCACGTTATCGTCGATGTAAACCGATCGCGCTCCGGTCGAATTTCAAACGAGCGCGTCGAAGTTGTCCTTGGCGGCGTCACGCTTCTGCGGCTTTTCGACCTTGGCGTCCTCGTCGGTCGGGATCGCCACCACTTCGGCGATCCTGATATACGACTTGTCGGGGGCAAAAGCGATCAGCACATGGAAGTCGTAGAGGCGCTTCGGGCGCTTCGGGTCGAAGAGCGGGGTCAGACAGAAGTTCGTGCGCAGCGAGCCGCGGGAGCCGCAGATGAGCAGCGAATCCGCGTGCTCCACCGGCATCCTGCCGAGGTGCAGATAGCGGTATTTGCCGTCGAGACGGTCGCGCCACGCTTCGGGGCCGAACCGCTGCGGCATCGCCACACTCGCCCAGCGGGGATTGCGCGCCGGCTCGTGCGAGCGGATGAAGAACCACTCATCGCCCTCGGGAAAATCCAGCTTGACGCAGAAACCGAAGGGCGTGTCGGGGGCCTTGTTCAAACCGGCTTTGTTGCGGCGGGGGAGCAATCGGATGGCGTTGCGCGCCGCGAGCTCCGGCGGTAGCGGTTTTCCGCCGCGCGCCGCGGCGATGACCGGGTCGAGCCCTTCGTGGAACCACGCGAGGCGCTTCTTTTTCTCCGGGGAGGAGGGCTCCGCCCGGAAAAAGTCGTTCTGGTCGTCGACGATCGTCTGCTCGATGCGGGCGATCACATGGTCGAGACCGCCGACGGCTTCACGCTCGGCGTCGGTCATATAAGGCCACTTGCCGAGGATCGTCTGGTCGAGGGTATAACGGGCGCGGCGGATATTGAGCAACGTATGCGCGTCGCCGGAAACTAGTCTTTCCATCGCGTCGAAGCCGCGATTCCAACGCACCAGATTTTCGCCCGTAGTGTAAGAGAGATGCAGAACGTCAGGGTTCCAGCGCAGGTAGAAATTCGTTTCGGCCTCAAGTTTTTCGAGTTCGTCGATGTACTTGAGCATCGGCGCGGCCGCCTTGCCGTAGCACGCCTCGGCGTACTCGGCGACGAGCTTATTCTCGTCCAAGGTGATATCGCGGCACAACTCGGCGAGGATGAACGGTCGCATGTCGTTGAAGCCCAAAGTGCTGTCCGTCTTGGCGCCGAACTGACAGAAAGCGTACAGCACTTTCTGCTTATACCCGAGGCGGAAGTTTTCGGCGATGCGGCGGATATTCGCCACGAGCGGAAAGGCGTTGTTGAAGCGCGGATAGGTCGTAGGGTACGCCCACCAGTGGAGCTGCTCCGAAATGTCCGCCCACTCCTTGAAGGACTTGATCTGGATCGCGTTTACTGGGTGATCGAGCGGCTTGGTGAAGTCGCACTCCAAGGGCGCGTAGCTCGGCAGCAGATTCGCCGGGAGCTTCTTCATGCACTTGGCCGGGTAGAGGGTCTGGTGGTCGCGGTAGGCGAGGAACGTGAGCAGTATCTCCGGGTACTTCTCGGCGAAGCGCTTACTCAGGTCGAGCAG
>CACZPY010000034.1 GCA_902783135.1 uncultured bacterium | reverse complement strand
CGCGGAACAGCGCGATTTGTTCCGGCGATTCGAGCGTATGCGGCGTACTCGGGAACTTCCGGGGCGATTCCCCCGTCAACGCCGAGTACAGGACCTTGCCGAGCGCGTGGCAATCGTCCGCGGCGGTGAGATCGCGCCGCCCCATCCGGACCTCGGGCGGCAGATATTCCGGAGTACCGACCAGCGACGCGCCCTCCGCGTCGTCCACGGTTCCCGCGTCGGCGAGCACCGCCCGACCGCCGACGAAAAGGATGTTTTCCGGCTTGATGTCGCGGTGGATCAGATGCGCGCGGTGGAGTTCCGTCAAACCGGAGACGAGTTCCAGCATGATGCGCTTCAACTCGCCGGGCGGCAGCGTCCCATGTACCGACAGCCGCCGCGCCAGCGTGTCCGGTTCGTAAGTTTCCTCGCCGCTACCCGCGTTGTCGGCGGCGTCCATCGAATAATACACCCTGCCGTCGGGCAGAACGCCGATCCGGTGTATGCGCAGCAGATTCGGGTGCGACACCCGCTGGAAGCGGAGCAATCCGTTGAGCTCCCGCTCGCCCCGGCGGTCGGGCGACAGCACCTTGACCGCGCAGCGGCGCCCCTGCCCGTCGCGCGCCAGATAGACCTGTCCGTAAGCGCCGGCTCCGCACCGGAGGATCGTGGTGTACTCGCCAAGCGCCGATCCGGCGACGAATTCCGCCTCAGTCAAAGTAAAACCTCAATTCGGGGTCGTTTTCGCACATTTTCCGGCTCTCCTCCCGCAGAAGCGCCAGGCAACGCTGCTTCACCTTGTAGACGCGGTTGCGCCCGACCGGTTCGCCGTCGAGCGATTCGGCGGGCGAATGCTGTTTCAAGGTGTAGTGCTCGAAGATGCGGTAGGTTTCGGGCGAGACCCGTTCCCGCAGGCGCTCCAACAACTGCTCCAACGCGTCGGCGCGCATCATCCGGAGCAGCACCCGGTCGGCGGCGACGTCGGGCGGCGGCGTTCTTTCGTCCGGGATGTCCGGCGACGTCTCCACGGCCAATGCTCCGGGGCGGCAGCGCAGGATGTCCGTCGCGCAGTCGCGGATCACCTTGCCGAGAAAGGTGCGGAACCTGCCCCGCGCCGGGTCGAAACGGAAGTTTTCACCCTTGCGGAAGAAGACCAGCAGCACCTCCTGGACCAGTTCGGCGCACTCGCGGTCGTCCAGACGGCGCAGCTGCCCCAGGGTAACGATCATCGACGCATAACGGCGCTCGAACTCGGCAAAGCCCACCTCGTCACCGGAAGCGAGACGCTCCAGCAAAGTGGGGGATGTGGCGGGGCCCAATGTCATGGCGTTCAGTTCCGACCGCTCACGAATGCCGCCAGTCCACGGCGGAACAGCGGGTTCAAGCCGCCCGCGCCGAGCGCCTTGAGGCGCTCCTTCCACTCCGGCGTGCCGACCTTGCCGGCGAACTCCAGATGGTCCCCCGTTCCGGCGGGGCAGACCGTCATGCGCGATTCACGCAGCACCGGCAGGTACTCTATCCAGTGCACCGGCACCTGATGCCACTTGCCGTCGCCGCCGTACTTCGAAACGTACTCCACCCGCTCCTCGCCCCGGAAGGCGTGCGCCGTCACCGTCAGCACCGCATCGCCGCCCGAGCGGGCGGAAACGACCGTCTTGAGGATGCAGCGCGTCGCCGCATTGGCGGGACGGAAGCGGTCGTCGCCGATCTCGTTGGCGAGCGATTCGTACTCGTAGAACGCCGCTTCGCCGTCGTCGATGATGCCCTGATAGATGTCCTGAAAATTCCGATGCTGCTGGTACAGCGGAATGCAGAACACCGGCGCAAACGAAAAGAAGAACACCCGGAAGAACTCGTTGCTGTAGTCGTTGAAGTTCTTGCGCGCGGCTTCGAGGTCGTAGTTCCTGAAGATCCGGGGCGCACCGGAGATGTCCAGCTGGTCGAGGTGCGCACTTATGAGCGTATTGATCATCCCGCGCTTGCTGAAGGCGAAGTCGTCGCCGTATCCCTGCGCCTTGTCGCGCAGCAGATTGAGCATCTCCTGCTGCGCAAGCGGAGTGAAGAGCAGCCGGAACTGCTGTTCGTGGTCGCGATCGACCGCGTTGAAGCAGGCGTCGAACTCGCGGTTATCCATGATGGTGAAAGTATTGCTGAGGTCGCGGCTCTTCTTTTCCAGCGCGGCGATGGCGCTCTTGAGTTTGCGGCTGTTCAAAATGCCGCCCTCCGCTTCGGAGAGCGGATTGGGCCCGCGCGTGAAGTTCAGCTCCGGCGCCGCCTCGTTGCCGTAGACGAGCCGCTTGCTCTGATTGTAGACCGGGATCGGCTTGTCCAATGTGGCGACCAGCGTTTCGCTGCGCGTGACCATGCGGCTCTGCCGCCTGCCGTTGGAGTCGGTGTAGTACTCCCTTTCCTGCCAGGTGATGACCAGCGTGCCGGTATAGGTTTTGAGCCCCCACGTCTGGCGCAGTTCCTCGGCGATCACCCACGGATTGCCGTTCACGGCGCCGCTCTGGCAGGCGAGGACCGACGTGGCGTCGCCCGAAAGATCGCTCCACTTGAAGTGATCCGCCAACTGCCGCAGCCGCGCCACCGACACATAGCGGTCGATCGCCATGATCGGCAGGGTCTTCATCACGATCGAGGTCACGGTATCCCAGCGGTAGAGTTTGTTCAGCGGCTCCATCATCCGCCACGCCTCGTCCAGATGTTTTTCGAGTTCGGCGCGGCGCGCGGCGACGAGTTCGCTGAAGAGTTTGACTTTGCCGTTCAGCACACCGAAGATCAGCACCAGCGCCAGCGCCGCCGCGCCGCCGCCCGACGCCCCGACGGGAGGCGTCACGCCGAGGTCGTCGCCGCCGAAAACGTGGATCAGCCACATCACCGCCAGCACCGTACCCGCGACCGCGACAAGGATCATCGCCCACCGGAAGATCTTCCACCATTTGAGTTTGGAATCCAGTGCGGCGACCTCCTTTTCGAGTTTGCGGATCACTTGTACCAATGCGGCGTTGGCGGCGGCATCCACGCCGGAACGTTTGAACAGTTCCTCGAACGCCTCCGTCGAGTTTTTCGCGTGTTCCGCCTTCAGACGGTCGCGGTACATGGCGACCGGGCTCAGAATATCTTCGTAGTCCATGCGCGGCACTTCCTTTCGGGATCAGTTACTCGGATAAAAAAACATCCGGGGAGGATCTCCGCCCCGGACGCCTTGCGTCAAAGATCAGAAAAACGTGCTCTTCGAGCCTTCGATCACCGCCGTCGAGACCGAGAACGGGATCTTGGTCGTGAAGTGCTGGCGCGCCGCCACGATCTGCTTCACGGGCCAGTTGTAGATCTCGGTGTTCCAGATCAGCACCACCTGATTGTAGAGGTCGCGCGCCGCCGTGATCTCGCGCTGCAAATAACTGTTCTGCCGCATCGCCTCGGCAATCTGCGCGTGCGCCTTGAGTTCGGGATACGCCTCGATCTGCGGGAAGAGCCGTCCGAAGCCGCGCTCCAGCGCCGCCGCATTCTCGTTGAGGCTGCCCTCCGGCGAACCGCCGCCGCGATAAGCCGCCACCGCGGTCATCACGTCCTTGTCGAGGTCGATCGACTGCTTGACCAAGCCGGCGACGTTCTTGAGGATCTCGAAGCGCTGCTCCTGATAGTTGCCGATCGTGGAGGCGCTCGCCTGAATGCGCTGCAACAACTGCATGAAGTAGTTCTTCGCCTGGACCTTCAGCAGCGCGTAGATCCCCGCCGGCAGAAACGCCGCGACCCACAAAACAAGATAACCCCAGTTCTCCCACTGCGGCTTGACCAGAAACTGGATCACCGCCGCGATGGCGAAGCCCGACACGTAGACCGCGATCTCGAAGAGCGTGGACCCCGCGCCGATCTCCACCGGCAGCTGTTTTTCGATCACCCGTACCTCGCGTCCCTGCTCGTTCACCGGACCGGTGACTTCATCCAACGGATTCGCCATAATGCACTACCCCCATCTTAATTTCGGTTATAAATGACAAAAAAAACGACTTCGACGTGACATCGAACTATTATATCCCGGCAAAGACGATTTTTCAAGTCGAATATCCGAGCGATGCGTACAAGGGGGATGATCAGCGATGGCGCTTGGGGCTCTTGGGGGTACGGTCGCCGGGACGATCCTGCGGATTCAGCATCCGGCGCATGATCTCTTCGATGCGCTTGTCGCGGTCGCGGGTCAGCGCTTCGAGACGGCGGCGCGCCTCCTGACTTTTGCGGTCGTGTTTGCCGCCTTTGATCTTGGCGCGCATATCCTCCAAGAAACGGTCGTAATCGACGCCGATCTGCCTTTTGAGCGCGGCGCGGTTTTCCTCGTTCGGATCGCGGCGGCAGGCGGCGGCGAGTTTCCGCGTCTCCTCGCTGATCTGCGGGCGCGGGGCATCCGGCGGGCGGCGGTCGCGCTTGTCGCGGTGCGGAGCCGCTTCGGCGGCAACGGAGGCGAAGATCGCGGCGGCGAGCAAAGCAAAGGTGAAGAAAAATTTCGATCTCATGTGGATTGTTCCCTTCATATCCCTGCATTCAACGGATGCGGTCGATCTCACTTTTTCGTCGGCGGGGCAGTCGTTGCGGAACCGCTGTTGGCTTTGTCCTTCTGCGCCTTGATCAAATTCTTAACGATGCGGTCTATCTGCTTATCGCGATCGCGGGACCACATCTCGAAACGGCGGTAGGCATCCTGATTCTTCTGATCCTGTTTGTTACCCCTGATCTTGGCGCGCAGATCCTTCAGAAAGACATCGTAATCGTAACTGACCTTCCGTTTCAGCGCGTCGAGTTTATCCGGGCTCGGGTCGACGCGGTAGGCGTCGGCGATGGATATCGCCTCCTCGCTGATCCGCGGCCCCGCCCCCTCGACCGCGCGACCGCGCCGGTCGTGGGAATGGGCCGCTTCGAGACGCGGCACGAGAGCAAACACCGCCAGACCGACGGCGACAAGCATAAGAGCGAAATTCCGGTTCATTTCAAGTGTCCCTTTCCCTTTATTGGCGCGGACACGGGGTCGCCGTGCCGTGCATATATCAATATAACTCCGAAAGTGCGGATTTTATTATACGCCCGCAAATATTTTTCGCAAATTTCGCCCGCGATCCGGCATCGAAGCGACATCACCTTACCCATCCGGCGTTTTCCCCGATTCCGCAAGTAATATATCCCGCGCGCGGCGATTTGACAACCCCGCACACTATTGAAATCGCCGCCGATGCGATGTAAATTATGCGCGACAACAATTTCAGAAGAATATCATCATGCCGTTCCCTATCGAACAGAAACTGGTGATCGCCGTCGCGTCGAGCGCGCTGTTTCAGCTCGACGCCGCAGACGCGGTCTACCGCGAACAGGGCGTGCGCGCCTACCGCGACTATCAACTGGCGCACGAAAACGACGTGCTCTCTCCCGGGATCGCGTTCCCCTTCGTGCGGAGGTTTCTGGAACTCAATCAGGTATTCCCCGACAACCAGCCCGCCGAAGTCGTGCTCCTGAGCCGCAACGACAGCGATACCGGAATGCGGGTATTCAACAGCATCGAACACTACGGGTTGGGGATCATCCGCGCGGCGTTCACGCGGGGGAACTCGCCGTTCCGTTACATCCCGGCGTACAACGTGTCGCTGTTCCTCTCGGCGAACTTTGCCGACGTGGCGGAGGCGCTCGCCAAAGGCTACCCCGCCGGCGTGGTGCTGCCGAGCGCCGCCAGCGACGACACCGCGGACGACGAACTCCGCGTCGCCTTCGACTTCGACGGCGTGATCGCCGACGACAGCGCCGAACAGGTCTATCAGCGCGACGGCATCGAAGCGTTTCATGAACAGGAAGCCCGCGAAGGCGACCGCGCCATCGCTCCCGGTCCCCTGACCGATCTCTTCCGCAAACTCGGCGACCTGCGCAAGCTCGAAGACGCCCGCGAAGAAGCGGATCCCCATTATCGGCGCTTCCTCCGGACCGCCATCATCACCGCGCGCAGCGCCCCCGCGCACAAACGGGTAGTGACCATGCTGAGAAAGTGGAACATTTCGGTCGACGAAACACATTTTCTGGGGGGGATGGACAAGGGACGCATCCTCCAAACGTGGCGTCCCCACATCTTCTTCGACGACCAGCAGCATCCCCACCTCGACGCGGCAAAGGATTTCACCCCTTCCGTCCACATCCCCTTCGGAGTCGCCGCGCACAAGTAGGCCGGCGGCAGCGGCACGCGGATGGGGGTCGTACGCTGACGCGTATGCGAACGACAGAGATAAAACCGACGCGTAAACGGATGAGTACGGATTTATACGGATTTGTACGGATAAGGTGGTGTCGGAGTGCGCGTATGAGCGCGGGTAGAAATTTCCGCAGACGCCGATGGTTTTGTCCCGACCCGCTTACTCCGTACTCATCCGTACAAATCCGTACGGCGGCCGCGGGCGGAATTGGTCAGGGCGTGGTGCGGAGATCCTGAAACGGGGTGGTACGCAGTTTGCCGCCCTGCTCCGGGAGCAGCTGATACGCCACGATGGTCTCGCCGCCCTTTTGGAACCAGCCGTCCCAGACGACGCGGACCTCGATCTCCACATGTTTGAGGTTGCTCAAATCGGGATGGACCTTGTCGGAGCCGTCGGAAGTGACGGTCCGGCACTTGACCAGTTCGAGCGGAGCATCCTTCCTCACGGTCACCGTGCGGTGGGCATGTTCGACGAAGTCCCGGATCTCGGATGCGGATTCTTTGAGGTGCCGCTCCACCGCCAGCCGGATATCCCCCTCGACATTGACCTCGCGACCCCCGGTGCGCTCCGAATCACACGCGGCGTACACCCAAAAACCGAGGAGGATAGCCCCCAACACCAACAAAATAAGCGGCTTGTATTTCCTGAAACCCGACTTTCCCATATCGTCTCCTGTCGAAAGAAACAATATACCCTCCCCCACCCGCTTTTTCAAGAGCGCTTGAGACGCGCCATCCCGTGAACGAACAAGCCGCAGCACAAAATTCCCGTGACCACCAACATCATGAACACCATGAAACGAAGATTGCGGCTTATGTCGTCAAGGGTGTGTTTGGTCTTGTTCAAACTCGTCTCGGTATTATCAAAGGCACGGCGCAAATCGTTATAGCCTTCGCCATCGTACATGTCGCGCAACACCGCCGCAAGGTTGTCCAGATCGGTCTTCAGATCGTCGAACGACTGCGCAAGCTGCAGGGGAAATTCCTGAAGTTTATCCCCCTTCCACGGAACTTTTGCGAACACCCCCGCGGCCCATCTGCATCTGCCGACCAGATTATCGACATGTCCGCCGGCACTCCGCAGCGGCTTCTCGCAACGTGGAAAGAACGGACGGAATTTTTCAAAGATTACACGACCGTCCCTGACGACGACGATATAACTGTCGAGCGTTTCCCGGGACGATGCGAACAGATCGTCGGCATGATACCAAGTGCTTATGGAGCAACAAACCATGCCGAAAAACAGCACGACCGCCGCCGCCATTTCAAAAATCGCAAATTTCCTGTTCATTGATTATAGTCTCCAAAACAATTATAGTAGCAATTATTTCGATTGGTTCAAATCTGGAACAACAACTCTTGCCGGTGGAAATTTTACCCTGAATTGCCAAATGATATTGGTGACACATTGAAATTCCGCTTGGGAACTTGCCGCAACCTTATATCCTGCGTTCTCAAAGGCAGCTTTCGTAGCAACATTTACACAAAAATCTTCATTATAGTGAAAGTCTGCCGTGAATTCGGTGGCGGGATTAAATCTATTTCTTCTCGCTTTATAAATCAGCCGCCATGATGGTTCCTTGGCAAACCAGGGAGTGTGATATGAACTAACTATTATTG
>CACZPY010000033.1 GCA_902783135.1 uncultured bacterium | reverse complement strand
TGCATGTTGATCATGTTGAGGTCGTTGACCTCGATCCACGGGTAGAAGTCCTTCTGCTTGGTCGCCGGGTAGTGGTCGGTGTCCCAGACGGCGGTCTTGCGGCCGATGAAGCGCAGATTGTCCTCGCCGCGGCGCGGCAGTTTGTCGTAGACCGACAGATTGCCCATGCCCTGCACGCGGTCGGTGTAGCCGTTCGCGAGCCAGTGGATCACGTCGATGTCGTGCGCGCCCTTCTGCAGCAGCAGGCTGTTGCAGTATTTTTCCCGCGCGTGCCAGTCGCGGAAGTAGGCGTCGCCGCCGTAGCTCACGAAATGGCGGCACCAGATCGCTTTCACTTCGCCCACCGCGCCGGCGTCGACCAGTTCCTTCATCTTCATGATGTGGCTCATGTAGCGCATGTTGTGGCCGAGCATCAGCGGCGTCTTGTTGCGGTACGCGGCTTCGAGGATGCGGTCGGCTCCGGCGATGGAGATGGCGATCGGCTTTTCGAGGTACACGGCGACCTTGTGTTCGAGGCAGAATACCGCGTGTTCCTCGTGCAGGAAGTCCGGCGAGGTGATGAAGACCCCGTCCGGCTTCTCCTTTTCGATCATCTCGCGGTAGTCGAGGTAGCAGTTCGGCTCGAAGTCGAAGTTTTCGCGCCAGCGGGCCTTGAATCTGTCGATCGCGTCGGGGTACTTGTCCGCTCCGGCGACGACGCGGACGCCGTTTTCCGGCTGGTGCGCGTAATCCGCGATCCTTCCGCGCCCGACGCAGCCGATCACCGCCAGTCTCAATTCTTTCATCTTTCAACCTTTCCTGTTATTTTAGGTCCATACCGTTGAGTTTCATGAAATCGATGATGTGCCGCCAGTCTTCGCGCAGCACCGTGTGCCGTCCCGTCCGCACGTAGTAGCCGATGCCCGGCGTGAAGAGCGGGCGATCCGGCGCGGGAAATTTCGCGTTGGCGGCGATCCCGCGCACCCCGAAGAGCCGGTAGACTTCCCCCGCGAGCTTGGCGGCGAGGAATTCGTTTTCCGGGCACGCCCAAGCGTCCTCGGTCGCGCTCGTCACGAGAAGCGGACGCGGCGCGATGCACGCCATCAGCCAGTTTTGATCCCACGGCAGTTCGTTCTCGCGGAAGCGGTACTTGTCCAGCTCCGGCACGAACCAGTAGGGGAAACGCGCGACGATGCGGTCGATATCCTCGCCCCCCTTGTCGCGGTAGATCGCCGCGCCGCCGCAGCCGGACTGGTTGCTCACCACCCCCGCGAATCGCGGATCGTTGGCGACCGCCCACAGCGCCGTCTTGCCGAGGCGCGAGTGCCCCTGCGCCCAGACGGGTCCGCCGAACCTTTCGCGCGGAGTCTGCAGAAGTTCGTACAGCAGTTGATAGCCGAATGCCCACGCCGAGATCGCGGTGAATCTGCGGTCGCGCCCGGAGATGTTGCCGTAGAGCGAGTAGATACTGTTTTTGCGCGCTTCGGCGGTCGGCCGGTCGGGAAAGAGGTCGTTGTGACTTATCGTCGCGAGTTTGATCCCCGATCCCGCGAGCAGCGCGAGCGGATAGCGCTCCGGCTCGTTATCGATGCGGTCGAGCGTGTAGAAATTGAGCGACGCCACCGCCGCCTTTACCGGAACGTCGGCGGGCGAGTAGACCGCCGCCTGGAAAGTGAAACTGCGTCCCGCGTTTTCGAGCGTCAGCTGGTAGGTGCGGCGATGTACCCTGCCGTCGCACAAGTTGCGGCGGCGGCCGACCTGGACGATGCGGATCGTTTCGGGGCGCGGCGGAATGAATCCGTACTGGTGCTCCGCCAGAAATCCGAGAACTTGCGGACGCGCGGAAACGTACCATTCCAGCGCGTCGGCGGCGGGGAACGACCGCAGTACCGGGGGCACTTCCGATGCCGGAGTTCGCTTCGGGATCCCGGCTCCGGCGGCGGCGTCCGGCGCGGTCGGCGTGATGCGGAAACTTGTTCGGCGGTCGTGCATGATCACAATTATCCTTGTTTCGATGTAATATAGCCCGGCGGAAGATAAAATAACATGGCGGGATGAGCAATTTTTATGGACGTTTGACGCTTTTCGGCGTCAGCGGCTCCGGTAGACCACCGACACCCCGGCGGGCAGCTGCCGTCCCGTGCTCTCCGGTATGAACATTTCGCCCGATTCGAATTCGCCGCGCCCGAACACCTGCGCGACGATCCGTTCCAGCACCAGGCACGAGAACCCCGGCGAATGACAGCTCAGCACCAGTTCGAAGGGACGGGAACGATCGCGGAGTTCGCAACACAGTTCCAGCAGTTTCGGCAGGTCGTTCTCGATCTTCCACACCTGCCCCGAACTGCCGCGTCCGAAAGAGGGCGGGTCGAGCGCGATCAGATTGTACTTCATCCCCCGCCGCACCTCGCGTCGCGCGAACTTCATCACGTCGTCCACGATCCAGCGCACCGCGGCGGGGATCGCGGGGTTGAGCGACTGATTGACCTTCCCCCACTCGATCATGCCGCGCGCCGCGTCGAGGTGGCAGACCCGCGCGCCGCCCCGTGCCAGCGCCAGGGAGCCCAACCCGGAATAGGCGAAGAGGTTCAGCGCCTCGGGGTAGGCTCCGCCGAACTTTTGGAAGCGCTCCCAGTTCGCGAACTGTTCCGCGAAAAATCCGAGGTGTCCGAAGTTGGTCGGCTTGACCAGCATCCGCAGCCCGCCGTACTCTGCGGTCCACTCCGCGGGGAGCGTGTTGCGATAGTCCCATCTGCCGCCGCCGGAGCTGTTCCGCGTGAAGGTCGCGTCGGCGCTCCGCCACTCCTCCGCGCCGAGCGAGGGCGCCCACGCCGCGTTCAGCGCCGGGCGCACCAGCCGGTAGGCGCCGACCTGCTCCAATTTGGCGAAGTTGCCGGAGTCCAACAGGCGGTACTGATATGGTTCCGTATTCAAAGCGCTGTCCCGGTAAAATTGCTGCCGTCCGGAGTTCCTTGCACCGGATCCGTTACTTCTTCTTGGGGCCGCCGTTGATCACGTAATCTTCCCAAACCTCTTTCAGTCCGTCGATCCACTCGACGGTGGCGAGGAAGTTGTTCCGGTCGAGTCCGCCCCGGTACAGAAGATAGTAGTCGCAGATACTGGAGTTGCTCTCGGGGTCGATGGCGACGCGCAGCAGCCGCTTGTCGTAGTTGAAGAGATTGGCGATCCGGACCATTTCGTCATGTTTGATCTTGTCGTAACTGTCGTAGTGGCTCCAGAAGCGGAGCGCCTTCGCCTTCGCCAGCACCGAGATCACGATCTTGCCGTTCTTGCCGTTGACGATCAGGTCGCCGTCCTTGTCGATCTTGCAGCCGTACTTTTCCTCGAGCCATGTTTTCAGTATACCGACGGCGACGTTATCCGGGGTCAGCACCTCCGCACGCAGTACGACGGGGAGCAGCAGCCCCGCACACAACACCGTCAGCAGGAATAATTTTTTCATTTTCACATCCTTTCCCTTCCGGGGGGTTAGACTTTGCCGGATGCCGCGCCGCCGGAACGGAGAAGCATCACTGTTTCCGCTAAATATATTCCGGAGCGGCGTTTCTGTCAAGCCTCAACTGTGGATGCGCTCGTTTTCCAGCCGCAGCGCCTCCAGTTCGGTCATCGCCTTTTCCCATTCGCTTTCGGCGGAACCAATGCGCTTTTCGAGCTCCGCGAGCTCCCGCCGCGCCGCCGCGAAGTCGATCTTCATCCCGCTCGACAGTTTGGCGATCAGCACCTTGCGTTTTTCGGAATCCTGCTCCATCTGCGTTTCGAGCTCCGCCACGCGTTCCCGCGCGCGTTTGAAGTCGCCGGCGAGCGCCTGCCGCTGCCGCGCCCGTTCGCGGCGGCGGTCGCGCGCCAGCATCGGGGAAGATTGCTCCGGGTCGGGCGCCGCCCGGTCCGCACCGGGGCGGGATACCGTCCCGGGGTGCTCCGCGGCGGACTTTTCGAGGTAGTAGTCGTAGTTGCCGTAATACTTCTTCGTCCCCTCGGGCGTCACCGCGAGGATCGTCGTCGCCACCGCCCGGATGAAGTCGATGTCGTGGCTGACCATGCACACCGTGCCCCGGTAGTTGGCGATCGCCTGCTGCAACAGTTCCCGCGCCGCCACGTCGAGGTGGGTGGTCGGTTCGTCGAGGAGCAGCAGATTGGGCGGATTAACGAAGATCCGCGCGAACTGCAGCCTTATCTTCTCGCCGCCCGAGAGCACACCGCACGGCTTCCGTCCCTCGTCGCCGCCGAAGCCGAAGGCGCCGAGAACGTTGTTGACCCCCGCGGTCGAGGCTCCGGCGGGCAGGGCGTCGCGCACCGCGTCGTAGACGCTCATCTCGTCGCTTATCACATCCGAAAACTCCTGCGCCTGGTAGCCCACGACCGTGTGGTGTCCCGGCACCACGTGCCCCGCGAGCGGCTGAAGGCGCCCCGCGATCAATTTGAGCAGCGTGGTTTTTCCCATGCCGTTATAGCCCACCACCGCGATCTTGTCGCCGGTGTTGACGTCGAGTTCGAGGTCGCGGAAGAGCAGTTTTTCCGGCGTGTAGCCGAAGGTGAGTTTTTCCAGCCGGAACGCCTCCGTCCCCGCGGGCGGCGGCTGCGGGAAGCGCAGTATCCCGCGGTAGTCCAGCGAATCCGGCAGTTCGATCGTCTCGATCTTGTCCAATTTCTTCTGCATGCTCTTGGCGGCGGCGGCTTTGGTGCTCTTGGCGCGGAAGCGGTCGATGACGCGCTCCATCTGACCGATCCGCCGGTCGATGTTGCGTTTTTCCGCTTCCAGATGCGCCATCCGCGCTTCGCGCTCGCGCTTGTAGAAGTCGTAGTTCCCCGCGTAGCGGGTGACGGTGCCCGCGTTGACTTCGAGCGTCACCCGCGTCAGTTTGCGCAGCAGGAAACGGTCGTGCGAGATCAGCACCAGCGTCCCCGGAAATCCGTTCAGAAAGCGGCACAGATACTCCACCGCCGGCACGTCGAGGTAGTTGGAGGGCTCGTCCAAGAGCAGGGTATCCGGGTGCGAGATCAGCACCCGCGCCAGCGCCGCCCGCATCTGCCAGCCGCCGGAGAACTCCGACAGCGGACGGTCGAACTGTTCCACCGGGAATCCGAGGTTGCTCAACGCCTCCGCCGCCTCCTGATCCAGCCGGTACGCGCCGAGGTGCTCGATCCGGCTCTGGAGTTCGCCGTGTCGGCGCAGCAGCGACGCGAGTTCCTCGCCGGCGGGGGCATCCTCGTTGAGCTGTTTTTCGATCTCCGAAAGTTCTTTTCCCATCGTCTTGAGTTCGGGGATCGCGTCCGCGGTGAAGTCGAGGAGCGTCCGGGCGAGTTCGGAGTGCGGCACCGTCTGCCGCATGATCCCCAGCCGGTGATCGCGGGGGATGCTCACGCTCCCCGCGTCGGGCGAAAGTTCTCCCGTCGCGATCGCGAACAACGTGCTCTTGCCCGCGCCGTTCGGACCCACCACCCCGACCCGCTCGCCGGTGTTGATCCGGATGTTGACGTTTTTGAGGACGTCCCGCCCGCCGTAGCTTTTGCAGATATTGTGAAAATCCAGCATCGCGCGTATCTATAGTATAATATGATGAATGCGCCGGCTCCGCCCCGGCGTATATATAAGAATATACCACGCCGGAGCGTCAAAAACAACCTCCGGACGCCGGTCTCCTCACGCTCCGTCACGGGGACGTTTTGCCGTTTTTTCGCCGTCCACGCGGGAATGCGATTTGCAAATTCGTATTCCATCGGCTATATTAAGGCAAATCATCTTTTATATAAAGATATTTTCAAATAAAGATGATTTCATATAAAGATAGTTTCCGTTCCACAAAAACCAGGGGGGAAAGATGTTCAGAACGGTTCTTCTATCCGTTGCCGCCGGATTGGCGGCGGTGCTTGCGTCGGGGTGCACGAGCATCAGCGAACTGCCGCCGGAGGAACTCAAAAAGCAGGGCGACACGCCGGAGTACGCTCTGGGGCGCGAAATGCTGATCGCGTTTCTCAAGAACGACGGCCGCGCGTTCGTATCGCGCCTCGAACCCAAGGTGCAGGAGCAGTTCACGGTGGAAAAGTTCCGCGAGACCCGCGAGCGGATCGTCCGCGAACTCGGCGAACCGGTGTCGTTCCGCTTCCTCACCACGCTCGAAATGACCGCGCTCAAGCCCAACGTCTGGGCGGTGCGCTTCAAACGGGTCAATCCGCAGAGCAAAAAGGAGTTCCATCAGGAGGTGCTCTTTCAGGTGGTCACCGCCCTTGCCGACGGCAAGGCGCATGTCATAAGTTTCAACTTCAAGTAGAGATCAACCTTAGGAAAGGAAAGGTTTCATGAAACTGCGTTATGGTGCCTTCTGGTGCGCCGCCGCGCTTATGGCGGGCGTCGCCGCGCCGGCGGCGGAGGATGGTTCGGTACGGACGATCCGGCTGCGGCAGGACGACGCGCAGGTGCGCTACGTCAGCAAAGTCTACGAACTCAAAAACGTGACGAGCGAGGCGCTGCTGCCGTTCGTCAATTCGGCGGTGCTCCGGTACAGCCGCAACTCGTCGGTCCGCTGCGTGACCGGGGATGACGACAACCGCCGCAACGCGCTGCTGGTGTCGACGGGCGAGGAGTTCATGCCCTACGTCGACGCGATCGTGGCGGCGCTCGACCGCGCCGGAAGCGACGGCAAGGATGCGGCGATCCGGGGGACCGGCGTGGCAAATGTGGCGTACACTCCGCGCTACCGGGCGGCGTCGCAGTTCTCGGAGATCATCGACTCGACGCTCGGCTCCGCTTCGGGCAAGGCGTATGTGAACCGCGAGACCAACACCATCTTCTGGCGCGACCAGAGCGCCGCCGCCAAGCGCACGCTCGGCTGGGTCGAGAAACTCGACCGCCCGCTGCCGCAGGTGAACATCCGCCTCAACTACTACGAACTGCGCGACAGCGATCTGCGCGACTGGGGACTCGACTACCTCGCGTGGAAGAACGGTCCCGGCGTCAATCTGCTGAACCTGGGCTACAACGCGGGACAGATGTTCGTCGACGAACTGCTGGAGTCGGCGCAGTACGCCGCCACCGCCAGCTGGGGCTTCGGCGGCTTCTTCACCGCGCCGCAGTTCGACATGAGCTTCGTGCGCTGTCTGGAGCAGTCCGGCAACGCGAGCGTCGCCGCCAGCGCGTCGCTGACGATGATCAACACGCCCGTGCGCGATCAGGAGGACTACCACAAACTGCTGCGCTACCAGATCCAAAACCGCGACAGCGCTCCGTTCGTCTACCGGGTGTCGATGTATCCCGAATATCAGAACATCGCCAAGAACGTCCTCGGCCGCACCTTCATCGGCAAGAGCTACTACGAGGACGAGGACGGCGTTAAGCACTCCGATCCGCCGGTGCTCGACGTGCGGCTCATCAATCCGATCGTCTGCCTCGACAACGGCGTGATGCCGAAGGGCAAGGACGCGGTGAACGCTCCGGGCGGCGTGCTCTTTTCCTACGCGCTGTATTTCAAGAACGTCGTCGAACGCGGCAACACCGGCAGCGAACTCAGCAACTCCGCGACCTTCACCGGAGCGGCGACGCTGGGCTTCGGGGTCGAAAAGATCCTCGCCGTTTACGAGAAGGAGAACGACGTCGAGCAGACGGTGGGATTCCCGATCCTCTGCCGCATCCCGATCCTGAAATACCTCTTCAGCACGGTCACGAGCATCAAGGAGCGCACCTACATCATCGTGTCGGCGGAGGCGCAGCCGGTCCATCCGGATACGAGCGGATTCCTGGATAGCGTCAGCGTCGAGACGCAGGTCGAGCGGCGCATCGAAAACCCGCTCCGCCGGGACCCGAAGAAGAAGAAACAGGACGAAGCTCCCGCCGAGGAGCAGGCGAAACCGCCGGTAGAGAAACCGGCGGAAAAGCCGGCCGAAAAGTCCGCTGCCAAACCGGCGGAAAAACCTGCCGAAAAACCGGCGGAAAAGTCCGCTGCCAAACCGGCGGAAAAACCTGCGGAAAAGTCCGCCGCCAAGCCGGCGGAAAAAGCTCCTGAAAAACCTGCCGTGAAGCCGGCGGAAAAAGCGCCGGAAAAGGCGCCCGCCGCCGCAAAGAGATCCGAAAAGAACGCCGGGGAGGTGAAGTAAAATGAATACGAACAAGATCCGGCTTTTCAGCGTTTTCGTTTCCGTCGCCGCCGCGGTCTCCGCCGCGGAATTCGGCGCCGACCGGAACATTTCCGGTTCGCTCACGACCGATTCCAAAGTGACCGTGATCCCGCAGTCGATCCCCGGCAAGCCGCCGTATGAGAACGACCGGCCGACCGGGGGCTACGCGCCGAGCAACGTTCAGGCGCAGCTGAAGATCGAAGTCAAAGAAGGGACGAAGGAAGTCAAGGTCATCCGCGACAACAACGATCCCTTCGTCATCACCAAGCCGTACGTGCTGAAGCACGCCGATCCCTACGCGGTGCGCGGATACCTGGAGGCGGCGGTGGGTTCGCGCAGCGTGAGCAGCAGTCCGGCGCAGGTGACGGCGGTCAAGTACGCCGACGGTTCCGGGGTGGTGCTGGTGTCGGCGGAGTCCTACCGCTTCGCCGACTCCGATTCGGGCAAGGGCATCGACGGCATCGTCGCGGCGCTCGACCGTCCGGGGCTGTCGCTGCTGCCCGAGGCGGACGTCCACGTGTACTTCCCGAAGATCAGCCGTGCCGCGAATCTGCGCGACATGCTGCTCAAGGTCGGTTCCTCCGCGCTCGATCCCGAGTTCGCGGCGAGTCCCGACTGCGTGATCGTCGACGCCGAACTCAACGCGCTCATCATCAAGGCCCCCGATTGGAGCTGGCAGGAGATGCGCGCCATGCTCGAACGCTACGACCACGCCGTTCCCGAGGTCAAGGTCTCGTACCGGATCATCGAGATCTACGCCGAGAACGACGACCGCATCGGCGTCGACTTCCAGAGTTGGAAGAACAACGACGGCGTCGATCTCTTTTCGGCCGGCACGAATATCCGCCGCAACTGGGGCACCTTCTTCACCAGCGGCGTGCAGGACACCGGCAACAACCGCACCTCGTTCTGGAACTTCAACCCCAAGTGGAACTCGCGCTATCTCGACTTCATCACCTCGATCGGCAAGGCGAAGTGCCTCGCCCAGGGCGTGCTCGTGGCGCAGAACCGCGTGGTGTCGAGCATTCAGGTGAGTTCGGGGTTCTTCTACGACCGCACCTACTACACCGCGGGGGCCAACACCATCGCCGAAGGAACGGGCGAGTTCGCCTACACCGATCCCAACCCGGATACGATCATGCGTGAATCGACCACCAAGGTCATGCCCTACGGCACGCTGGTCGACCTCTACAACGACGCGGGCGCGACCGTGATGCTGCGTCCCGACGGCTACACCCGGCGGATGATGGGCACCCAGACCACCACTTTCACCTACGGCGACACGCGGGCGCCGTCGGCGAAGGCGGCGGGACAGGCGTCGGGCAGCACCGCTCCCGACAGCGTCTACGACGCGCTGACCGACGCGCTCGTCAAGTATCTGACGGGCTACGTCAAGGCGGACGGCACCATCGTTCCCGGCGCCTACTACAACACCAATTGGAACGCCGCCAACGCGGCGCCCGGTGTGATCCACGGCTGGCTGCAGTACCCGATGGTCACGGACGGCTTCCGCGTCGATCTGCGCATCCATCCGGTGGTCACGGGCGCGGCGGCGAAACTGACCTTCGACCTCAACAGCATCTCGCTTTTGGGCTGGAACCTCGACGGTTCGGCGCGCACGAGCCTCTCCAAGACCGGCACGACCTTCCAGATCGGCTACGGTTCGCAGGAGTTCGTGATCGGCGGACTTAAGAAGTCAGAATCGGTGCGCGGCACGACCGGACTGCCGTTCCTGAAGGACATCCCCGTCCTCGGGCGCGTCTTTTCCACCGAGACCGAGTCGATCAAGCAGTCGCAGCTGGTGCTGGTGGCGAAGGTCGAGTTCTCGAATCCCGGCGACGCCGTGGGCGCGAAGATCCGCGAAGATCTCGGCACCATCGTCAAGGGCGTGAACAAGGGCATGACCAGCCGCGTCGGCAACATGTTCTTCCTCCAGCCGTGGCTCGACGAGGATCGTCCCGCCCGCAAGGAACGTCTGAAGTCGATCAGCAGGACCATCGACGAAGAGTATAAGGAACGCCGCTGATCATGGCGACCCGGGAATTCAGCGACCGCGAACGGCGGGACCTCGAAAGTTTCAAGCGGATGGTGCGGCTCATCGACCTCAAGCGCCGCACCTATCTCGCGAAGAACCGTCCCAAGTTCGCGGTGCGGATCCCCCCGGTGCAGTTCAACCACCTGATGCTGCTGCGCTTCGTGCTGCCGTGCAATCTGTCGCGGGTGATGGCGGTGACGGGGCTCACCTCCGCGGGGGCGTCGCTCTTTGTGGAAAGGCTCGTCAGCGCGGGGGTGCTCCGGCGCAAGACCGATCCGCACGACCGCCGGAGCGTCGTGATCTCCGCTTCGCCGGAGACGCAGGAGATCTTCCGGCAGGTCGATCGCGGGTTGAACGAACTCATCGAGGGATACTTCACCCGGTGCAGCGCCGAGGAACTCGCCGTGCTCGAACGCGCGGGCGCGATCGTATGCGGCAAACTCGACGACCCGGTGTGACCCCGGCGCGTGCGCGTCGCGTGTGCGCTCGCCCGTATTTTTTTTGGCCGAGGCTGGATATACGTTCAAAAATATGGTAATTTGCAAGATTATTTTTCATATAGTGAAATTTATTGAAAGTTGATGGAAAATTTGCCGGGTGGGGCTTGCAGATTGCCCGGCTTTCGGGTAAAATATAGACACGTTCAACAAAGTATTTCGGAAAAAGACGGGGTACCGTTCTATCGCCCGGGGTGCTTTGAATGTTGAAAATCCAAAGTGAAAGGATATTAAAGCAATGAAGAAGAGTCGTGGATTCACCCTCATCGAGCTGCTGGTCGTCATCGCGATCATCGCCATCCTGGCGGCGATCCTGCTGCCGGTCCTGCAGACCGCGCGCGAACGCGCCCATCGCATCAGCTGCACCAACAACCTGAAGCAGATCGGTACCGCTTTCGAGCTTTACTCGATCAGCAATGACAGCCAGATGCCCGGCGGTACCGCGCCGGTCGCCGGCGGCAACGTCGACGGTTCCGACTTCTACAACAACGGTACCAGCGGCCGTGCCGGCGGTTTCGAGCTGCTGCGCTACAACGACAACCTGACCGA
>CACZPY010000032.1 GCA_902783135.1 uncultured bacterium | reverse complement strand
GCTCGTGTACTGCGGAACGGGGGGGCTGCTGCGGAAAAGACTGCACGGCGTTTCCGGCGCCTTCACGACCATCAAGCCGGGCGATCTCGCGGTGATGAGCGGCGGCCGCATCGGTAAGGACGGCATCCACGGGGCGACGTTCTCGAGTGAGGAATTGCACAAGGACAGCCCGGTGCAGGCGGTGCAGATCGGCGACCCGATCACCCAGAAAAAACTCAGCGACTTCATGATCGAAGCGCGGGCGCGCGGGCTTTACCGCTTCGTGACCGACAACGGCGCGGGCGGACTTTCGTCCAGTTTGGGCGAGATGGCGGAAGAGTGCGGCGGCTGCCGCATCGATCTGGCGAAGGCTCCGCTCAAGTACGCGGGGATGCAGCCGTGGGAGATCCTCGTCTCCGAGGCGCAGGAGCGGATGAGTTTCGCCGTGCCGCCCGAACATATCGAGGAATTCAGGACCCTCGCCAAAGAGCGTGACGTCGAGGTCACGGTGCTCGGCGAATTCACCGACAACGGCGTGTTCCACGTGGAATACGCGGGCAAGACGGTCGCCTACCTCGAAATGGAGTTCATGCACTCCGGACTGCCGCGCATGGAACTCAAAGCGGTGTGGAAGCGCCCGGAGTTCCCGGAACCGGAACTTTCCGGACGCGATGCGGCGGCGGATCTCGAAAAGATGCTCGGCCGGCTGAACATCTGCTCCGACGAATACAAGGCGCGCCAGTACGACCATGAGGTCAAAGGGCTGAACGTGGTTAAGCCCTTCCTCGGCAAGTGCCGCGATCTCGCCGCCGACGCTACGGTGTCGATGGTCGAGCCGCTCGGCCGCGAAGGATTGATCCTCACGTCGGCGATATTGCCGCGCTACAGCGACATCGACACCTATCACATGGCGGCGAGCTGCATCGACCTCGCCATCCGCCGCGCGATCGCGGTCGGCGGCAAACTCGGCAAGATGGCGGTGTTGGACAACTTCTGCTGGCCCGATCCGGTGCAGAGCGCCAAGACCCCGGACGGCGAATACAAACTCGCCCAGCTGGTGCGCGCCAATCAGGCGCTTTACGATTACACCAAGGCGTTTATGGTGCCGTGCATTTCGGGCAAGGACTCGATGAAGAACGACAGCACCCGCGGCGGGCGTAAGATCTCGATACCGCCGTCACTGCTGTTCAGTCTGATCGCCCGAATGGACGATGTGGCGTTGGCGGTGACCCCCGATGCCAAGCGGGAAGGCGACTTGGTCTATGTGCTGGGCGAGACCAAACCGGAATTGGGCGGCAGCGAGTATTTCAACTATCTCGGCTTCACCGGCAACCGGGTGCCGCAGGTCGATGCGGGGACCGCGAAGGCGCTCTACGCGAAGGTGGCGGCGGCGACGGACAAAAAACTGGTCGATTCGCTGATCACCCCGGCGCTCGGCGGTCTGGGCATGGCGTTCGCCAAAAGCGCCATCGGCGGTCGTCTCGGTATGAGGATCGACCTCGCGAAGATCCCGCAAACGGGATGCCGCAACGCGGTCGAACTGCTCTTTTCGGAGAGCAACAGCCGCTTCGTCGCCACGGTGTCGCCAGCCAATCGCGCGGCATTCGAGGCGGCGCTCGCGGGCAGCACTTTCGCCTGCGTGGGCGAAGTCACCGGCGACGGTAAACTCGCTTTCGGCGGCAACGGCGGCGGTGAAGTCGCGGTCGAGGCGCTGGTGAAGAGCTACAAGAGCACGCTGGCTGGAATCTGACGCGCCATGAATTTGCGAAACTTCGATATTGTCCGCTACGACGGCAATATGGCGACCGGACTTACCGACGGCAAGGATGTGGTCTGGCACGATATGGAGGAACCGCCGTTCCGGTTGGGCGGACTGGCGTTTCATGTTCCGGGCAAGACTTTGCGGCGTCTGCCGGAAGTTCCGGCGGGGGCGATCCCCGAAGCGGTGGACATGCTGGCGTGGCACACCTCCGGCGCCAACCTCGGTTTCCGAACCGATTCGCAGTTGATCTGTCTGCGGGTAAAACTCGAGTGTTCCAAGGTCATGGATCACATGACCGCGATTGGTTCCGCCGGATTCGATCTGTATATGGGCGCTCCGGAGCGGCGGATATTCTGCGCGTCGACCCGTTTCCCCGCCAACGACGCGGAGTATGCGGTGAAGCTCCTCAGCCTCCCGGTGGGCGGAATGCGCGAATTTTTGCTCGATTTCCCGCTTTACAGCAATGTGAAGTCACTGGAGATCGGGCTCCGGCCCGGCGCGGAGATCGAAGCGCCGTCTCCGTGGCGGAGCAGCAAGCGGGTCGTAGTCTACGGTACCAGCATCACACAGGGCGGCTGCGCCTCGCGGCCGGGGATGTGCATGACGAACATCCTTTCCCGCCGGTGGAACATGGAGTTCGTGAACCTCGGTTTTTCCGGCAGCGGCAAGGGCGAACCGGAGGTGATCGAACTGGTGGCAAGCGTCTCCGATCCGGCGCTGTTCATATTGGATTACGAGGTAAATGCCGGAGCGAAGGGGTTTCGCGAGACGCTGCCGGGAGCGGTCGACATCATCCGCCGTCGTCATCCGCACGTCCCCGTCGCACTGCTGACGCCGATGCACCTCTGCCGCGAACTTTATGTCGAACAGCGGGCGGCGGAGTTCGAGGAAGTCTGCTCCGTAATGCGCGACGAGGCGGCGCGCCGCCGTGCTTCCGGAGATGCGAACGTGTACTATATCAACGGCACGGCGGATGATCCGGACTGGCACGAATTCATGGTCGACGGAGTGCATCTGACCGATCTCGGCTTTTACCGTCAGGCGGAACTGATCGCTCCGCAGTTGGAGAAACTGCTTTGAAGGTGGATGAGATACTCTACTGTTTCCGGATCGAAGATCTGGACGGCGACGGCGGGCTGCTCGACGAACTGCTCTCCGCGCTGGACTTCGAACACAGCTCCTGGTTCGACCGCGAGACTTGCCGGGTATGGCACACCGTTTACGCCCGGACGCCGGAGCAGCGTGCCGCCGAACGCCGCCGCGTCGATGATGAATTGCCGGCGTGGCGCGAAATGGGGGTCGTCGTCGGCGCGACCGAAGAGTTCGATCTCCGGAGCGACGAGTGGACCGAGGCGTGGAAGAAGTTTTTCAAGCCGCTGGAGATCTCGCCGCGGCTGCTGGTGCGTCCCGACTGGCTCGACGATCTGCCCAAACCGGGGCAGAAACTCCTGTCGGTCGATCCGGGGATGAGTTTCGGCACCGGGCAGCATCCGACGACGCTTTATTGCCTGCAGACCATCGACCGGCTGTCGCAGCGGCAGGATGTGAATTCGCTGCTGGATGCGGGGTGCGGCTCCGGGATACTGGCGATCGCGGGCGCTCTGCTGGGATACGATCCGGTGGATGCTTTCGACTTCGATCCCGATGCGGTGGCTTCGGCGAAGAAGAACTTGGCGCGCAACCATATAAGCTCCGTCATCCCCACGGTGGGCGATGCCAATGAATATCCCGGCCGGGCAGGGGGATACGACTTGGTGTGCGCGAATATCCTCGGGCATCTGCTGCGCGCTTTCCGGGGGCGTATCTCCTCGTGGGTGAAGCCCGGTAAGTTCCTGTGCCTCGCGGGGATACTTAACTCCGAATTCGATGCGCTCGCCGCCGATTATGTCCAACTCGGCTTCACCGAAGTCGACCGCTGCACGCTGAAGGAGTGGACGAGCGGACTTTTCCGGCGGGATCTCCGCGGCTGACGGCGCTCGGCGCATGTCGGCTTTGCGGAAAAACTCCTGCGTAAACTCCCCTTTTCTCGCCTGAATATATTGTAAAGGTCGGCTCCATGTATTATATTAAAGATATGTATTATATACGGCGGATCGGCGGTTGTCGTCCGCCCTTGATCGGTATCACCCAATTCTCATATTTAAGGAGTAGGTAAAATGAGCATCAACATTCTGCATGACGGCGACGCGTCGTTGGACGCACTGAGCAATCGTACGATCGCGGTCATCGGTTTCGGCGCGCAGGGACGCGCTCAGGCGCTGTGTCTGCGTGACAGCGGCGCGAACGTTATCGTCGGCGTCCGTCCGGGCAAGTCCTTCGATGCGGCGACGCAGGAAGGTTTCCGCACCATGAGCGTTGCCGAGGCTGCCGCAGCGGCGGATCACATCCACATCCTGCTGCCCGACGAAATGCACGGTCCGGTCTACGAAAGCCAGATCAAGCCGTCGATGAAGCCCGGCAAGACGTTGTCGTTCTCGCACGGTTTTTCGATCGTTTTCGGCGAGATCGTCCCGCCCGAAGGGTGTGACGTGCTGATGGTCGCGCCGAAGGGCCCCGGCACCGAGGTGCGCAAGCGCTTCGTCGAGGGCTTCGGCGTTCCCGGTCTGATCGCGGTCGAGCGCAACGCTTCCGGCAAGGCGAAGGACGTGGCGCTGGCGATGGCGAAGGCCGAAGGTCTGACCCGCGCCGGCGTGCTCGAGTGCACGATGAAGCAGGAGACCTACGAGGATCTCTTCGGCGAGCAGAACGTGCTTTGCGGCGGCATGGTCGACCTGATGAAGTACGGTTTCGAGACGCTGATCGAAGCGGGTTATCCGCCGGAAATGGCGTACTTCGAGTGTGTGCACGAAGTGAAGCTGATCATGGACCTGATCTACGAGGGCGGCATCCAGAAGATGAACGCCGTCATCTCCAACACCGCGGAGTGGGGCGAATACGTTAACGGTCCGCGGATCATCACGCCGGACGTCAAGGCGCGCATGAAGGAGTCGCTGAAGGACATCGAGACCGGCAAGTTCGCCAAGGCGTGGATCGCCGAGGCGCGCGCCGGCGCCCCGAACCTCAAGGCGAAACGCGAAGCGCTGGGTCAGCACCCGGTCGAAATCACCGGCGCGAAGATCCGCAGCCTCTTCGAGCAGAAGTAAGCGCACAACGCCTACGACGGCTGCCGGGGAGCTTCTCCGGCAGTCTTTTTTTGTATCCGGGAGCCCGCGGCGCGGCGGCATCCCGGATTTTTTCCGCTTTTATTCGCCCCCGATGCGGAAAATACTATTGTTTAATGACGCAGCGGGACTATATTATAGCAGTTGAGGCATTTCACCGCGTAGCGGTGAGGTGCGCGTATGGTCGATATGTTATTTCAAACAGGTGGACGAGATGGCGATTTCCAAACTGATCTGGCACAAGGAAGATACTCCGGCCGAACTTCACACCCTGCTGGCGACCCTCGGTGAGGAATATCCCGTATCCGACGGCGGGCGCGGACTGCGTCTGCGTTTCAAGCGCGTCCGGGGCGAGGGGGTGCTGTCGCGGGTGATCCGCTCCAAGGGCGAAGTGCTGGTCGAATACAATACCGTTTCCGGCGCGGCGCGTGGCGTGGGCTCGGCGTTTTCCGGGCTGACCGGCGAGGAGCGCACTCCGTTCAAGACCTTGGGCATAATGCTCGACGTTTCGCGCGGCATGGTGATGACGGTCGAACACCTCAAGATGTGGCTGCGGCGGATGGCGCTTTCGGGGTGCAACCTCGTGATGCTCTACACCGAGGATATCTACGAGCTCGAGAATGAACCGTTCTTCGGCTACATGCGCGGAGCGTATTCGCTCGAGGAACTGCGCGAGATCGACGATTACGCCGCCGCGCTCGGCATCGAGATGGTCGGCTGCATCCAGACCCTCGGCCACATGGAGCAGACGCTGCGCTGGGGTTGCGCCTATCACAACATCACCGACACCGCGCGGGTGATGCTCGTCGACGCCCCGGAGACGCGGAAGCTCATCGAAAAGATGCTCGACTTCTGGTCCAAGGCGTTCCGCAGCCGCCGCATCCATATCGGCATGGACGAGACGCACGACCTCGGTCTGGGCCGCTACCTGCGGATCCACGGCTACGAGCGGGCGTTCGACATCTTCAACCGCCACTTGGGGATGATGGAAAAACTCTGCATGGCGCGCGGGCTGAAACCGCTCATCTGGTCGGATATGTATTTCCGGCTCTGCAACGTGGAGCACGTCTACTACGACTTCACGAGCCCGATCCCCGCCGACGTCAAGGCGGCGATCCCGAAGCACGTCCAGCTGGTCTACTGGGACTACTACCACGAGGACATCGACAGCTACTGCAAGATGATCAAGCGCCACCGCGAAGACCTCGGCTTCGACCCGGTCATGGGCTCCGGCATCTGGACGTGGCTGCGGCTGTGGTACGATCACAAGAAGACCACCAGCACGGCGCGTCCGTGCATCCTCGCCTGCCGCAAGGAGAAGATCAAGGAGTTCTTCTTCACCATGTGGGGCGATGACGGCGGCTACTGCCACTACGATTCCAGTCTGGCCGGGATCATGTGCTGCTGCGACCTCGCTTTCGGCGTGGACGACATGGAGTACAGCGGTCAGCGCTTCGAAAGCATCTGCTCTTCGAGCTTCGAAGCGCATCTGGCCGGCAGCGACATGTATGCCCGCCTTCAGGATACGCGCGAAGGCCGCGAAGGGGAAACTTTCGAGGTTATGGCGCATCAGCTGCTCTGGGACGATCCGCTGATG
>CACZPY010000031.1 GCA_902783135.1 uncultured bacterium | reverse complement strand
TCTACACCTCGGAGGCGGTCTTCAACTCCGGCCGCCGTCTCGGTGAAGTCGCCGCACTGTACCACGGGCACCGCGGACTGCTCTACGGCTTCGGCGCCATGTCGTTCCTGATCTTCCTCGTGCCGCTGCTGCCGATCTTCCTCGTTCCCGGCATGGTGATCGGCGGCACGCTGATGTTCCACCGGCGCGACGGCTGACGCCGCCGGAACCATCGGACAGCAAAGCGGTTTCCCGCGCAAAGGCGCGGGAAACCGCCAAATACGGTAATGGGCGGGTGCAACTAATTGCCGGAGGCGGCGGGAGCGGCCGCCGCCGCGGCGGGAGCGTTCTGCTGCTGCGCCTTCGCCATCGCCTCGTGGACCGCGTGCTGCAGTTCGGGCAGATGCTGATGCATCCGATGCGCCCGCAGCGCGAGCGTGCGCTTGGTCAGTCCGGACTGGCTGGCCGCGAACTTCTTGCCCTCGGGGGTCTTGAAGAAGTCGATGAGTTTCTTCATCTCGTCGCGGGTGAAGGTCTCCAGATGGATGCGGGCGAGGTCGTGTTTGAGCGCGTCGTAGGAGCAGTAGCGCTTGAAGAACTCCTCGAACGCGGGACGCGCCGGACGGAGCATCGGCATCTGATCCATCTGCTCTTCGATCATGAAGGCGTTGGCATCATCGAAGCCCTGCGGCAGACCGCTCGTTTCCATGAAGACGCACGCGAGATCGTAATCGGTATCGGAGAAATCCGCCGGCTGCGCCGCCGCGTCGCAGCCGCTGCCCGCGGAGCGTTTGGCGCCGCACTTTTTGACCTCGTCGCATTTCTTTTTATCGTCATCGCATTTTTTCTTGTCGTCGCACTTCTTCGCATCATCGGCACACTTCTTCGCATCGGCGTCGCACTTCTTCGCGTCGGCGCACTTCTTATCCGCCGGAGCGGCGGCGCACGGCACGGCGACGATGGTGATGGTCTCCTCCTCGGTCACTACCGCCGGCTCCTGCGCCGGCGCCGGAGCCGTCTTGCCGGACGCCGTGGGATCGGCGGCGGCGACGAGCGAAAATCCCGCGATAATTGCCCACAACAAACTCTTCTTCATCATGTTTTCTCCTCCTCATTGCAGATTTTCCGCGGGGGACCCGTTGTCTCCCGCCGACAACTCTCTCCAATTTAAGGCGCCGGCAGGACTTTTCAAGGGATTGCGGAGTTGCGGCGGAGCGATGGCGCATGTAAAGAGTTTAACCAATGCGCGCCGATTCCATTTTACCGGCGAAGCGGTTGCACCGGCGGCGAACAGGAAGTATATTGTAAACGATAAGTAAAACCACCGGGCTGGGTCAAGGGAGGTTTCATGAAGACCATTCGTCATCGGGTGCAGTTTTGCGTGGTGGGCGGCGGACTCGCCGGTATCTGCGCCGCGATCGCCGCCGCGCGTCACGGCGTCAGGACGCTGATCGTGCAGGATCGTCCGGTCTTCGGCGGCAACGCCTCCAGCGAGATCCGGATGTGGGTCTGCGGCTCGCCGCACCATCTGGAAACGGGGCTGGTCGAGGAATTCCGGCTGGAAAACCTCTACCGCAACAACTATCCCTGCTACTCCATCTGGGATTCGATCCTCTTCGAAAAGGTGCGTTTTCAGGAAAATCTGACCTCGCTGCTTAACGCCAGCTGCCGCGCGGCGACGGTCGAAGCCGAGCGCATCCGCGCGATCGAAGCGTGGCAGATGACCACCGAGACCACCCATATCGTCGAGGCGGATCTCTTCGCGGACTGCTCCGGCGACGGCATCATGGCGGAGCTGGCGGGGGCGGAGTACCGGATCGGGCGGGAGGCGAAACGCGAGTTCGGCGAGTCGTTGGCGCCGGACGAGGCAGACCGCCTCACCATGGGATTGAGCTGTCTGATCCAGGCGCGGGAGACCGACCGGCCGCAGAAGTTCATCCCGCCCAAGTGGGCGCACGTCTATCCGGACGAGGCGTCGCTGCCGCCCAACCGCGACCACGATCTGGACGCGCCGTTCCAGAACTACTGGTACCTCGAACTCGGCGGCGACCGGGATTCCATCGGCGACGCGGAGAGCGTCCGTGACGAACTGTTGAAGACCGCGCTCGGGCTGTGGGACCACATCAAGAACCACGGCGACCACCACGCCGAAAACTGGGCGCTCGACTGGATTGGCTTCCTGCCCGGCAAGCGGGAGAGCCGGCGGCTGATCGGCGACTATGTCCTGACCGAAAAGGAGATCCGCGCGGGAGTGCTGCCGGAGGATATGGTGGCGTACGGCGGCTGGCCGATCGACGACCACCATCCCGAGGGGTTTTACAGCGAGTTTCCCAACCGCAACATCATCATCGACAAGCCGTACGGCATCCCGCTGCGCTGCCTGTACTCGCGGAACGTGGGCAACCTCTTCTTCGCGGGGCGGAACATCAGCTGTTCGCATGTGGCGATCAGTTCGACGCGGGTGATGGCGACCTGCGCGTGCTTGGGTCAGGCGGTGGGCACGGCGGCGTTCCACGCGCTGCAAAGCGGACTCGACCCGCGCGAATGCTGCCGCGAGCGCATCGGCGACATCCAGCGGACGCTGCTCGACGACGACTGCTTCCTGCCGGGACGCGTGCGCGAGATTCCGGAAGTGTGCCGGAGCGCGCGGCTCGACAGTTCCAACGGCGGGGCGGAAGTTCTGCGCAACGGCATCGACCGCGAACTCGCGGGCGCCGTCAACGCGTGGGAAGGCGGCGAAAACGACTGGGCGGAGTACGACTTCGGCACACCGCGGCGACTCGGCGAGGTGCGGCTGGTCTTCGACAGCCGCCTGACGCGAAACCGCGGCAACGGCCACCTGAACATGATCTTCAACCGCCCGTTGGACACTCCGAACTACGACGTCGATCCCGCGCTGGTGAAGGCATTTCACCTCGAAGCGGACGGGGTGACGATCTTCCGCGAGACGAACAACTATCAGCGGCTGGTGAAGATCCCCGTATCCGTCACCGCGGCCAAACTCCGGCTGGTGATAGATGAAGTTCGCGGCGAAGGCAAGCGCCGCGTGTTCGCCTTCGACGCCCGCTGAGGCGCGAAAGATCCTACAGTTCGCGCGTCATGTATTCGCGTTCCATTTCGACCGCCCAGTCGGGGGCGTCGTCGATGATCCCCCGCGCCACCCGGTCGTACATCGGAACGTTCAAACCGATGTTCTGCAAGGTGGTGAGGCGGCTCCGCAGCATCGCCGCCGCCTTGACGGGATCGCTCTCGAAGAACTTCGCCACCGCGGTGAACTGCGAGAACGGGATGTTCTGCCAGCGGTACTTGAGCGTGCCGTAAAAGCCCGAATACGGTTCCTCGCCCGGTGCGAACGGACGCGATACCCGGCGGATCGTCCCGAAAAATCCGGCGCGCTTTTCGCCCTCCAGCACTTCGAGCCCGTCGTGACCGATGAAGAACGGATGCATTTTAAATCCGTGCACGCCGTCCCGCGCGATCTCCAGTTCGACGAGAAAGCCGTGCCGCCGCCAGTGCAGCGGCGTTCCGAGGTGGAAGAGGAAATTGCCGAGCCCGTAGAAGATCGGCACGCCGTCGTAGATCTCGATCGCCTGCGGCACGTGCGCATGGTGCGCCACGATCGCGTCCGGATGCTCCGCCGCGAGTTCGCGGAAGGCGTCGATGCAGTACTTGGAGGGATGGGCGGCGAACTCGATGCCGCCGTGCGGGGTCACGATCACGACGTCGCAGGATTTTTTTAGTTCGCGGATCGCGGCGCGGGCGCGGGCGACGTCCCACCCCGCCACGCCGGGCTTGCCGGGAGCCGCGGCACTGAGGTCGTGCCCCTCGGTGAAGCCGATCAGCCCGAGCCGGATCCCGCCGACGTCGCAGACGAGCGGCCGCCACGCCTCGTCGTCGTCCATCCCCGCGCCGTAGTGACGGATGCCGAGACTTTCGATGATGTCGCGGCTCTTGCGGAAGCCCTCCGCGCCGTAGTCGAAGACATGGTTGTTGGCGAGCGAGGCGACTTCGAAGCACCCCGCCTCGAGACACGGCAGATGCCGCTCGCAGGCGCAGAGGTGCGGTCCGCTCTTGATGACCGGTTTTTCGCCTTCGACCGCGCATTCGAGGTTCACGATCCGCAGGTCGGCGCCGCGGAGCAGATCCAGCGTGCCGCCGTAGCACGCCTCCGGGCGCTCCGCCATGACCCGGTCGTAGGGGGAACCTTTTTGGACGTCCCAGCACGGCACCCAGTCGCCGGCGATGACTATGCGTTTGCATTCCGCGCCGGAACCGTCCGAGGCGCAGCCGTGATCCCAGTCGATCTTGAGCATGGTGATATTTCCTTTCGCACTTTGGTTTGATCCGTCAAGCGTTTTTTTCGTCCGGCAGATGCTTGTTCCGCCAGTGGATGAACGACGAAGAAGAACCGAAACCCAGTTCCCGCGCGATGAATTTGGCGGGCGTGTCGGCACCGAGTTCCCGGCAGCGCCGCACCCGCTGCCGGTCGACGTATTCGAGCACGGAGCATCCCGCATGGCGGCCGAAGATGCCGATGAACCGCGAACGGCTGTACCCCGTCATAGCCGCCAGTTTCGCGATGCCGCAGTCGCGGCCGCACTGCTGTTCGATGTAGTGCATGATCATTCTGACCACCCGCCGGTTGACCACCTCGCGGTCGCTGCAATTCGCCGGGGACCAGTCCCGCGTGATGCGGGACAGCTGCACCGCCCGCAGCCGGATCAGCGCCTGAAGTTCCTCCAGATACTCCTGGTCGCCCAGGTGCGCGGCGGCATCGTCCCACGCCCGCATCAGCTGGCGGTTGAAATCGGGATCAATATCGAAGCAGCTGCCGAAGCCGGGACTGAAATTGTACTCGCCCCGGCTGCCCGACGCCAGCGAATAGGCGATGCGGAGCGGCCAGATCACCATCCGGAAATAGCGGCAGTTTTCCCCGGGGGAAAATGCGCCCGTTTCGTGGCTGACGCCGGAGGGGATCAAAAACAGCGTGCCCGGACCGCCGCCGTAGACGAAGTCGCCGACGACCATCTCGACCTCGCCTTCCAGCACCAGCAGTATCTCGCGTGCGTCTTCGCGGGTGTGAAAGCGCCGGGACCGACATTCGTCCTCCTCGGCGCGGCGGACCGTGACCCCCGGGGCGCAGTAAAAATCCGCCGCGACCCGGTAGTCCCGGGTGGAGAGCAGAGCGTCGATGTATTGCCGTTCCATGGATCGCCGTCATCCCTGTAGCATGGGTTACGCTCCTAATATATCCGGCTAAACCGGAATAAACAAGCCCACGGAGGTTCAAGGGTTCAAGGGTTCAAGGGTTCAAGGGTTCAAGGGTTCAAGGGTTCAAGGGTTCAAGGGTTCAAGGGTTCAAGGG
>CACZPY010000030.1 GCA_902783135.1 uncultured bacterium | reverse complement strand
CGTCAAAAACCCGGCGTCGCAGATTGGACCGTTTCTCGATCCCAAGCGGACGAAAAACACCGCGAACAAAGGAGCGTCCGACTTCAGGATCGGGGAAAGGATCTCGCTTGCGACCTCCGCCATCCATACCGTCAAGCCGCTGGAAGTCGCCTTCCCGAAGGGGCGGCTCTCGGCGGTGACCGGCGTTTCCGGTTCCGGCAAAACGACGCTGATCCTCGAAAGCCTCGTTCCCGGCTTGAGCGCCGGGATCGCGGGCTCCGCGCTGCCGCCGCACGTGAGGAGCATCTCGGCGCCGGGGATAACGCAGGTGAAACTCATCGACGCCACACCCATCGGCATCAACATCCGTTCGACGGTGGCGACCTACGCCGACGTCCACGACGAGCTCCGCAAGATCTACGCCCGGACGGAGGACGCGAAGGAAAAGAAATTCAAGGCGGGCGATTTTTCCTACAATACGGGGAGTTTGCGCTGCCCGACCTGCGACGGCACGGGGGAGATCGAGCTCGATGTGCAGTTCCTGCCGGACGTTGACATTCCGTGCCCCGACTGCCGCGGTTCGCGCTACTCCAAGGCCGCGTTCGCGGTGAAGCGCAACGGCGTGTCGCTACCGGAACTCATGGAAATGAGCGTCGACGAGGCGCTGAAAGTCTGCGCCGATCTGAAACTTGTGCGCAGCCGTTTGCAGACGCTCCACGATCTCGGACTCGGCTACCTGACGCTTGGCGAGGAGACGCCCGGTCTTTCGGGCGGCGAGGCGCAGCGGCTCAAGCTCGCAAGCGAAATGGGGCGGGTGCAGAAGGATTCGCTCTTCGTCTTCGACGAGCCGACGATCGGACTTCACCCGCTGGACGTGCGCACACTGCTCGATGTGTTCCGGCATCTCATCGGCAACGGCGCGACCGTGGTGGTGATCGAACACGATCCGGACGTCATTCGCGCCGCCGATTGGATCGTCGACATGGGACCGGGGGGCGGCGAAGACGGCGGCCGGATCGTCGCTGTCGGCACGCCGGAGGAAATACGGCGCAATCCCGCAAGCGTTACGGGAAAATTCATCTGAGTGATGTGCACGGTGTACATGAGCAATATGAATATGGAAAAGTCGAACTATGGAAGCAGGCGACAGAACAAAGCGTAACCGCGCAATCATGCGCGCATTCGAAACATGCGTCAACACCAATGACCTTGAACTTGGACGTCGGCTAATTTCCGATGCGGCACGTTTCATGACGCCCGTTTCGCCGACTCCGCTCGCGGGCGCAGAAGGCTACCTGAGCATTGTCACGATGATGCGCGCCAGTTTTCCCGATGTCCAGTGGAAACTCGTGAACATGGTCGCCGATGAACACACGGTGGCGGTACAATGGCTCTGCTCGGGAACATTCTCCGGAAACGCTCCGTTCGCGGGCCTTGCCCCCAACGGACGGAAATTCTCCACGACGGTCATGAATTTCTATTCGGTCGATGACGATGGAAAGATCGTCGACGATGTTGCCGCGACCGGCATTGCCGGGATTTTGCAGGGGATCGGAGCAATCCCATGAGTGATGCGTGCGGGAAATGATTTATTGAACATACAACGGAGCTGAAAATGAAAGTTATCGCAATAAACGGAAGTCCCCGAAAAAACTGGAACACTGATACGTTGCTCAAGAAGGTGCTGGAAGGCGCGGAGTCCGCCGGAGCGGAAACGGAGATGGTCTATCTTTACGACCTGAAATTCTGCGGCTGCAAAAGCTGCATGGCCTGCAAACTCAAAAAGGAGCCGCGCCCGAACCGCTGCGTCTTGCGGGATGAGCTTACGCCCGTGCTTGATAAGGTTCACGAGGCGGATGCCGTGGTGCTGGGCAGCCCGATCTATTTCAGCGAAGTCACGGGCGAGATGCGCTCCTTCGTCGAGCGTTTTCTCTTCCAGTATCTGAATTACGATGACCATACCAAACCTCTGAGTCCGGCAAAAAAGACCGCATTGGTTTTCACGATGAACTGCCCGGAGACGATGTTCGATCAGGTCGGCTACCGCGAACTCTTCCAGCGGTATGAAAACTGGATGAAGCTCTATTTCGGACACTGCGAAACACTTCTTGCCGCGGACACCATGCAGGTGAAGGATTACGGACGCT
>CACZPY010000029.1 GCA_902783135.1 uncultured bacterium | reverse complement strand
TCGGAAACGCCGCTCTTTTCGAGCGTCGAGCGCGCTTCGCGCACGAGGCGCGTACACAAAAGATTCTGCTTCTGGTAGAGGTCGGCCACGAGCGGCTGGAGTTTATCGAACTGGTGCGTATCCATCGGCACGGGCCCCGAGATGATGAGCGGCGTCCGCGCCTCGTCGATGAGGATGCTGTCGATCTCGTCGATGATCGCGTAGTAGTGGTCGCGCTGGACGATCTGACTTGCGTCCGTGGCCATGCCCATGTCGCGCAGGTAGTCGAAGCCGAATTCGCTGTTGGTGCCGTAAGTGATGTCGCAGGCGTACTGCTGTTTGCGGGTCTCGGGGTCCTGCATGTTCTGCAGACAGCCGACGGTGAGCCCGAGGAAGGTGTAGATCTGCCCCATCCACATCGAGTCGCGCAGCGCCAGATAGTCGTTGACGGTCACGAGCTGACAGTTGCGCCCGGTGATGGCGTTCAGGTACAGGGGCAGCGTGGCGACGAGGGTCTTGCCCTCGCCGGTCGCCATCTCGGCGATGCCGCCGCGGTGGAGCACGATGCCGCCGATCAGCTGGACGTCGAAGGGGATCATATCCCACTTCATCGGCAGACCGCAGACCTCGAACTCGAAGTCGCGTTCCTTGAGGCGGCGGCAGGCGTTCTTGACGGTCGCGAAGGCCTCGCAGAGCATGCTGTCGAGGCTTTCGCCCTTGGCGAAACGCTCCTTGAATTCCGCGGTCTTCGCCTGCAGTTCCGCATCGGAAAGTTTACGGTATTCCTCTTCCAACTGGTTGATCCGGCGCACGAGCGGTCTCATGCGCCGCACGTCGCGGGCGGACTTGGTGCCGAAAACGGCCTTTAAGATCCCACTGAGCATAAAGCGGATGCTTCCTTATTTGGAGCCGGGGCGGTCGATCGGCAGTTTTTTGGCGCACAACGGACATGCCGCCGGATCGAAGGTCGGCAGATCGAGCTTCAGCGCGCTCTGGAACGGCACGTCGAACTTCGCGTCGCCGCCGGAACGGTCGACGATCACCGCGACGCCGACCACCTCGCCGCCGAAGGAGCGCACGAGGTCGATGGTCTGCTGGACCCGTCCCCCCTTGGTGACCACGTCCTCCGCGACGAGCACCTTTTCGCCCTTGCGGATGGTGAAGCCGCGCTTCAGCACCAGCTGACCGTCCTCCTTGTCCGCGAAGATCGCGCGGCACTTGAGGGCGCGGGCGACCTCCTGACCGACAATCAGGCCGCCCACCGCGGGGCTGATGACCGTTTCGATCTCCACGCCCGCGAAACGCTCCGCGAGGTGGCGGCAGACGACCTCCGCCTTGTCCGGGTACTGCAGCAGCAGCGCCGCCTGAAAGAAGTGGTCGCTGTGCAGTCCGCTGCGCAGCTGAAAGTGCCCCGTGAGCAAAGCCCCCGATTCCTTGAGTATCTTTACGATCTGTTCTTCCGTCATGATATGGACCTTAAGGTTATATGTTGATGTTGCGTTCGCACGTATTCCCATTTCAGCAAAGCGCCCGCTCTGTCCGACCGCGACTGAAGCGGCCGATCCGGCGGGCGCTGCGGATATTGACTTGTCGGCTGACGGATGGACCCCGATTCAGCGGAAGGTATCCGGCGAAGTCGGTTCCACCCACAGATGGAAGTCCACCTTCTTGCCGTCCAACTCCAACGTGATCAGCGTATTGAGGCGGGTAAGCAGCAACGCGTATGGTATCCGCACCTCGCCGCCGGCGACGTTGACCGAGACCACGCTGTCGCCCAGAATGTCCTCGGAACAGCGCAGCGCGTTGATCAGCTCCAGCATCCGGCGCAATTTATCCCGCAGCCCGGTCTCGAGCGCGTACGCCCGGTGGCACACCGGACAAACCGCCTGAAAGTCGCGACTGCCGATGTCCGCCAGATTGAATTTCACCACGCCGGAGCAGTCGTCGACGAAGCACTTGAAGTCGATCTGCGCCCGGGCGCCCAGTTCCGCCGCCGCATTGGTCATGATCAGGCGTTGTCCCGCTGCAATATTTCGAGGATGCTGACGGTGTTGCCCACCGCGCCGATCAGCTCGGAGATCAGTTCCGGATTGCGCAGACGCCGCGAGATGCTGCTCAGGAGCTGCAGATAACTTTCCTGATCCTCGTCGGGGGCGATGGTGAAGACGATCACCCGCACCGGCTGGTCGTCCTGCCCCTGATAGTCGGTGATCGGATTCTCGCAGACGCCGACGATCACGAACGGACGCACGATGTCGTTGATCCGGATGTGGGGCAGCGCCAGCTGACCGCCGACGCCGGTGGTCATCATCTGTTCGCGCTTCCACACCAGCCGGAAGATCACATCACGGTCGAGTTTGGTAAGGTCGGTGGCGCGGCTGATCAGCTGTTCCATGACCTCCAGCTTGTTCTTGCCGGTCAGCGTCATCACGGAATCCTTGCTGACGAACTGTACGAAATCGAATTTCATATGCCTTCTCCGCTGTAAACCATATTTCCCCGGCTTGCGCCCCTCCGAATCGGGAACGGGAGCCCCATCCGCGCCCTTATCCGACCGCCTCCGGGATCTTTATATTCTCCTATGTAGGATAACATAACGCCGGAAAAACTCTTTTTCAACCCGGTTTCTGCAAATTTTTAGGTCTTCCCCGCTTTTTGGGCGCGCGCGTAACCGCATTCCGGGCGGGCGGCGCACCGATTTCACCGCTTCCGGGCGGCGGTATGGGGACGGCGCTGACGCGCAGTGCGGGCGACCGACATAAAAACGACGGGAATACGGATCTGTACGGATCTGTACGGAGGATGTGGGGGCAGGCGTACGCCTACGCAGCAGTGTA
>CACZPY010000028.1 GCA_902783135.1 uncultured bacterium | reverse complement strand
CTGATCCACGGTCTGCTCCACGCCGCGGGCGAGGACGATCTGGAAACGGCGGCACGGCGGCGGATGCGCCGCCGCGAACGCGAAGTGATGCAACTAATGGCGCGGGAATTCGACATTCCAGCGGTCTTTCCGGAGCACCGGTGAAGGAGCCGGAGGAGGTATTCGATGGGCAAGACAACGGTGAGCGCTTTCGCCAAACGGCGCGGCGCGGGTGAAAAACTGGTGATGATAACGGCGGGTTCCGCCGCCGAGTCGGCGGCCGCATACGCGGCGGGGATCGACCTGATTTTGGTCGGCGATTCGCTGGGGATGACGATGCTGGGGTACGACAGCACGCTGCCGGTGACGATGGAAATGATGCTCCATCATGCGGCGGCGGTGCGGCGCGGCGCCCCGGATGCGTTCGTGATATTCGACATGCCGTTCATGAGTTATCAGACCGGTATCGGCGACGCCGTCCGCAACGCGGGGCGCGCGCTGCAGGAAGCGGGTTCCGATGCGGTGAAACTCGAGGGCGGGACGGACCCGGAACTCATCCGGCAGCTCGTCGCTTCGGGGATCCCGGTGCTGGGGCATCTGGGGCTGCTGCCGCAGCGCATCCAGACTATCGGCGCCTACCGGATCGTCGGGCGCGACGAGGCGGCGGCGGAGGAACTCATCGCCGAAGCGCTGGCGCTCGAAGCCGCCGGCGCCTTCGCCGTGGTGCTCGAATGCGTGCCCGAGGAACTCGGGCGCCGGGTCACCGAAACGCTGCATATCCCGACCATCGGCATCGGTTCCGGGGCGGCGTGTTCGGGGCAGGTGCAGGTGTTGTACGATACTTTGGGATTGAGCGCGCGCACGCCGAAGCACGCCAAGCGCTTCGCCGAATTGGGCGAAACGATGCGCGCGGCGCTCGCCGCGTATGCCGCCGAGGTGAAAAACGGCACGTTCCCGGCAGCGGAGAATACTTTCAAGTGAAGCGCGTTCGTTCATATCTGCTGCTGGCGGCGGCGGTGTTCGCATCCGGGATCGCCGGGTGCCGCACCGCGGAACAGTCGCGCAGCGATCTGGATGCGGCGTGCCGCGCCGCGGTGGAGCGGCGGCTGACTCCGCGCACGATGGAGTTGTTGGAGAACCTCGCCGATCGCCATGTCGGGCGGGAGCGTCAACTGGCGCGGATAGAGGCGGCGGCGAACGAGGATTTCCGCCGTTTCGGCGCTGCGGACGACCCGCGCTTCGTCTGGGCGCACGAGGTGGAGTGTTATGCGCAACTGTTGCTGCCCGATCCCTCCGGCAGATCTCCGGCGGCGCGTCTGGAGCCGGTGGCGCGGCGTCTTCTGGAGTTCGAGCAGCAGCTCGAATGGGCGCGTCTCGCCGCCTGCCGCGACTCCGCGGCGGAACGCGAAGCGCCGCTTCTGGCGTTGCGGCTCGCGACCGGGTGGAGCGAGAGCCGGATACTCGGGTTCGATTTTTCGTCGCTGCCGACCCCGGGCGGCGCCGCCGCTCCGGGCACTCCCGCCGACCCCGCGGCATCGGGCGTTCAGGCGGCGCGGCGCGCGGCGGAACTGCTGACGCTATGCGGCGACGACAAGGCGCAGCCGGAACCGATCCGGGCGGCGCTGCAGAGTTCCGTCGCAGCGCGGCGGAAGCTGGCGGAGTGCTATCTGAACCGCGCGCTGCGGCGCTGGCGGCAGGAAAAGACTCCCGCCGCCCTCGCCGAGTGGCGGATCGCCCGCGCGAGGTACGATCTGGAAACGTCGTTCCCCGCTTTGTGAAGAAAAATTTTTCACCTTACACCACAAGGTTTTTTCGATGATGAGAGAAGCGATTTTTCTGATCCGCACCGCGGATCGCAAGGGTCTGCTCGCGCAGATCACCGGGTTCTTCTACTCGCGGCAGCTGAACGTGCTCGAATGCCGCCAGTATTCGGACATGCTCGACAACACCTACTTCATGCGGATCGCCGTGGAGCTGGGCGAAAGCACGACCAAGCGCGAACTGGAAAAGGAATTTTCCGGACTGGCGGAGAAGCTGGAACTCAAATACTCCGTCGGCTACAACGACGACGAACGCAACGTCGCCGTACTGGTCACGCGCGAGTCGCACTGCCTCTACGATCTCTTGATGCACTCCGAGGAGGGGACGCTGGGCGGCAAGGTCGTTCTGGTCATCGGCAACCATCCCGAACTCGAGACGGTCGCGGCGCGCTTCAACAAACCCTACTTCTGCCTGCCGGTAGAAAAGGGCAGGGAGCGCGAACAGGAACAACAGGTGCTTGAACTCTTGAAACTCCACCGCATCGACCTCGTGGTGCTGGCGCGCTACATGCGGATACTTTCGCCCGAGTTCATCGCCGCGTATCCCGACCGGATCATCAACATCCACCATGCGTTCCTGCCCGCGTTTCAGGGCGGCAACCCCTACCGCCGCGCGTGGGAACGCGGCGTGAAGATGATCGGTGCCACCGCACACTACGCCACGGGCGACCTCGACGAGGGGCCGATCATCGAGCAGGACGTCGAGCGCATCACCCACGAGGACGATCCCGACGACCTGCGCGACCTCGGGCGCGACATCGAGCGCCGGGTGCTGACCCGCGCGGTGCGCTGCCATTTGGAGCGGCGCATCATCATCTCCGGCCGCCGCACCGTGGTCTTCGGCAAATGACGCGTTTCCGGCAGATCTGCGGTCGGATCGCCGTCGCGCTGACGGCGCTGACGGCGTTTCTGCTGCCCGTCAAGTTCGGCGGCATCGCCGGTCTGCCGGAACTGCCCGGATACTACCCGCCCGGACTTTTGGACTGGCTGATCGTTTCGTGGCCGATAACGCTTTTCCCGCTACTTTCCGGGGTCGCGGTGATCCCGACCCTGTACGGCAGCGAACCGCGGCGCAATCCGTGGCGGCTCAAAACGTTCGCCGTCCTGTGGCTCTGCGGACCGCTGCTCGGCGCCTGGTGGGGGTTCGACAGATCCTTGGCGGCGGAGGGCATCGGCGAAGCCGCCGCCTTCGGCTGGAACCATCTGATGCACTGGTGGGGGCTCGCGGTGTGGGGGATGTGCGTGCTGCTGCTCCTCGCCGACGATCCGCGCCGCCGCCGCATCCTTTTGGGCGCGCTCCTCTGCGGGACCTTCGTCTCCGTTTTGAGCGGCTGGTACCAGTATCTCTGGGGCTTCGCGGAGACGCGGCGCTACTACGCCGAACTGGAGGCGGCGGGGGGCGTCAAGGTCGGCGAACAATTGTGGATAAAACTCAACGACGACCGGGTCTTCGCCACCTTTGCCTCGTGCAACGGCTTCGCAGGCTTTCTGCTGCTCGCGGGGGCGCTGCTCGTCGTCGGCGCGGTGAAGCTGGGCGACCGCTTCGAGCCGCGGCGGCTTTCGCGCCGGCTCTTCGGTGTCACCGCCGCCGTGCTGACCTTCGGACTGCTGCCGTTGACCCGGAGCCGCGGCGCGCTGCTCTGTGCCCTCGCCGCCGCGCTGGGCGCGTTTTTCGCCTCGCGTCTGCCGAAAAAGGCGAAGTTCGCGGCGGCGGCGGCAGCGGTGCTGGTGCTCGTCGCGGGCGCGTGGTACGTCCACCGCGCGGGGCGCGGCTTTTCCTCCGGCGCGGAGCGGCTGGACTACCTCGCCACCGCCGCCCAATTGATCGCGGCGCATCCGTCGACCGGCTCCGGCTGGAACGGCTTTTTCCGCGAACACATGCGGGTCAAGAGCACCGGCACCGACGAAGCGGCGCACGATCCGCACAACTTCGTCGCCGCCTTCGCCGCCGCGGGTGGCGTTCCCGCCGGGGTGATCGCCCTCGCCGCGTTCGCATTGCCCTTTTTCTTCATCTTCCGAAACTACCGTGCCGCTCCGCCGTGGCGCAAAGCCGCCGTCTGGGGCGTCGCCGCCTTTTCGCTCCACATGCTGATGGAGATGGACTATCTCGTACCCGGTTCCGTCGCCGCGTATCTGCTCCTCGCGACTTCGCTGCTCGTACCCGGCGAAGCCGCGCCCCCGAAGCAGATACCCAAATTCCTGCGCGTCCTGTGGTTCGTCTATATCCCACTTATGTGCGGGGTTCTTTTGGTTTTTCCCGTCATGAACCTGCGCGGTGACCTCGCCTACGCCCGCTTCTGTGCGGTCGTCGTACCCGAGCCCGGCACCCGATGGACCCCGCCCGCTCCGGAACGGATCGACGCCGAACTGGACAACGTCCGCAGTCTCGGGCTCGTGCCGTCCTCGCCGTTCCCGTTGGAAAAGGCCGCCGATTGCTATGCCGCCATCGGTCTGCCGAAGCAGGCGCGCAAGCTGCTCCGCGAGGCGCTGAGCGAAGGCGGCGAACGCCCCGGCGCGTACTGCAAACTCGCGGAACTCGCGGAGCGCGCGGGCGACGCCGAAGAAGCCGCGCACTGCCGCCGCAAGGCGCACGAACTCTTCCCCGCCAAGTATCCGGCGGCGCGCTGATACAAAAGCGCGTATTTTTCTTTCCCGCGTATTGAATGTCCGCCGCATACGGGTTATATTATTTATAATAATATAAACTGCGGGTCACCGCGAATTTTCAGAAAGGTGTTTTGTCATGTCTCAAGTCAAAGTGGCGGTTGTGGGTTACGGCAATGTCGGACGCGGCGTGATCGCTTCGCTCAAGAACAATCCGGATATGGAACTGGTCTGCGTCGTCAGCCGTTCTCCCGAGCGCGTCAAAAAAGAGTTCTCCGCGGTTCCGGTCTTCCACGTTTCCGAGGCGGAAAAGGCGTTCGAACGGAGCGGCGCCCAGGTGGCGATCCTCTGCGGCGGCTCGAAGGACGATCTGCCCAAGTTCGGTCCGCAGATGGCGAAACTCATCAACACCGTCGACAGTTTCGACAACCACATCCATATCCCCGACTACTTCGCCGCCATGGACAAGACCGCGAAGGAGCATGGGCACGTTTCCGTGATCTCGACCGGCTGGGACCCCGGCATCTTCTCGCTGGAGCGCACGCTGGCGGGGGCGTTCCTCCCCGGCAGCCGCGCCTACGGCTTCTACGGGCTCGGACCCGCGGGCGGGTTGAGCATGGGCCACTCGGACGCGCTGCGGACGATCCCCGGCGTCAAGGACGCCCGGCAGTACACCCACGCGATCCCCTCGGCGGTCAAGAAGGTGCAGAACGGCGAAAATCCCGACTTCGCCCCCGGCGACATGCACACACGCGAGTGCTTCGTGGTGCTGGAAGAGGGCGCGGACAAGGTCGCCGTCACCAAGGCGATCATGGAGATGCCCGGCTACTTCGCCCCCTACGACACGACGGTCAACTTCATCACGCAGGAAGAACTTAACACCAAATACGCGGGCTTCCCGCACGACGGACTCGTCGCGGCGGCGGGAGTGACCGGCAAGGGCAACCCGGCGCGGATCGAGTACCGCTGCGTCTGGGGCAGCAACCCCGAGGCGACGGCGAACGTGCTGGTCGCCCACGCGCGGGCGGCGGCGAGACTCGCGGCGGAAAAGCGCACCGGCGCGTTCACGATCCTTGACATTCCGGCGAGCTACTTCACGACCAAGTCGCACGACGAACTGCTCGCGCACTGGATGTGATTTGCGGACAACAGAGTTCAATCTTTGAAATACTGAAGGACGATTACATGAGCGACAACGAAGAAAAAAATCCGGTCGTCCCGGAATCCGGCGAATACAGCGCCAGCAAGATCACGGTGCTGGAAGGTCTGGAGGCGGTGCGGGTGCGTCCGTCGATGTACATCGGCGACACGGGGCAGCGCGGACTTCACCATCTCGTGTACGAAGTGGTGGACAACTCGATCGACGAGGCGCTGGCGGGCTACGCGACCAAGGTCGACGTGACGATCCGCCGCGACGGTTCGGTGAGCGTCGAAGACGACGGGCGCGGCATCCCGGTCGACATGCACGAAGGCGAGGGCAAGCCCGCCGTCGAAGTGGTGCTGACGGTGCTGCACGCGGGCGGCAAGTTCGACCACAACAGCTACAAGGTGTCGGGCGGTCTGCACGGCGTCGGCGTCTCCTGCGTCAACGCGCTGTCGGAGTGGCTCACGGCCGAGGTCTTCCGCGACGGGAAATCGTACCTCATCAAGTTCGAGCGCGGCGTGACGAGTTCGCCGCTCGAAGTGACGGGAACTACGACCAAGCGCGGTACGCGCGTCACCTTCAAGCCGGATGCGCAGATCTTCCCCGACACGGTCTACGTGTGGGACATCCTCGCGAAACGGCTGCGGGAACTCGCGTTCCTGAACTCCGGCATCCGCATCACATTGACCGACGAGCGCGAAGCCGGCGCCGACGGCATGCCGCGCAACGAACTATTCCATTACGAGGGCGGGATCCGCGAGTTCGTGGCGCTGTTGAACAAGGACCGCAAGGTGCTGGGGCAGGATGTGATCTACTTCCACCGCGAACGCGGCGGCATCGACGTCGAAGTCGCGATGCAGTACAACGACGGCGCGCAGGAGCAGGTCCACAGTTACACCAACAACATCAACACCATCGAGGGCGGCAGCCATCTGGTCGGTTTCCAGACCGCGCTGACGCGCACCATCAACGCCTACTGCAAGGAGTATCTCAAGAACGACACTCCGATGACCGGCAACGACGTGCGCGAAGGGCTCTCGGCGGTGATCAGCGTCAAGGTCCCCGATCCGCAGTTCGAGGGGCAGACCAAGACCAAACTCGGCAACAGCGAAGTGCGCGGCATCGTCGAATCGGTGATCAACGATGAACTCGCGGCGTATCTGGAGCAGAACCCCGCGGTCGCCAAGCAGATCGGCGAAAACGCGATGGTGGCGTGCCGGGCGCGCGAAGCCGCGCGCAAGGCGCGCGAGGCGGTGCGGCGCAAGGGGCCGCTGGAAGGATTGGGGCTGCCCGGTAAACTTTCGGACTGCAACGACCGCGATCCCGAGCGCTGCGAACTCTACATCGTGGAGGGCGATTCGGCAGGCGGTTCCGCCAAGGAGGGGCGCGACGCCGAGTTTCAGGCGATATTGCCGATCCGCGGCAAACTCCTGAACGTCGAACGGGTGCGTTTGGACCGCATCCTCGACAATCTGGAGATCCAGTCGCTCATATACGCGGTCGGCTGCGGCATCGGCGAGGACTTCGACGTCACCAAGGCGCGTTACCACCGCATCGTGATCATGACCGATGCCGACGTCGACGGTTCGCACATCCGTACGCTGCTTTTGACCTTCTTCTTCCGGCAGATGCGGCCGCTGATCGACGCGGGCTACGTCTACATCGCCAAGCCGCCGCTCTTCAGCATCACGAAGGGCAAGAAGATCGTCCGCTACATCGAGACCGAGGATCAGCTCAACCGCTATCTGATCGACCTCGGTTTGGAGAGCGCGGTCGTCGAGCGCGGCGGACGGACGCTCGAAAGAGACGAAGTCAACGCTCTCATCGACTGCTTCTACCGCGCCGAACAGGCGGCGACCGGACTGCGCCGGATCGGCATCAATCCGGTCGGCTACTTCAAGGCGGTCACGCCCGAGGGCAAATGTCCGACGGCGTACATCACCATCCGGGAAAAGGACGGCAGTTCGGATTCGCACTACGTCTACTCCGACGCGGAGCAGCAGCAGCTCGTCTTCGAGGCGGAGCAGCGGCTGCGCGGCGACGTCGATCCGGGATCCCTCAACGAGGCGGACGCCGCCGCGCTCGCGGCGGAACTGCGCCGCCACATCGACGTGATCCGCATCTTCGAGGCGGAGGAGTGCGCCGCGCTGGTCGCCGAACTCGGCGGCGTCGGCATACCGCCCACCGCGATCTTCGAGGACGGCAAGGAGGTGCTGGCGGCGATCCGGATCGGCAGGGACGACACTCCGGAGCAGGTCAAGTCGCTCGCGGCGCTCTTCGGTGCGATCCGCAACGGCGGACAGCGCGACTCGAGCCTCAGCGTCAAGCGCTACAAGGGGTTGGGCGAAATGAACGCCGAACAGCTGGCGGAAACGACCATGGATCCCCTGACCCGCACGATGATCAAGGTGACGATGGAGGATGCGGTCGCCGCGGACCGGATCTTCAATCTGCTGATGGGCGACGTGGTCGAACCGCGCCGCGAATACATCGAAAAGCATGCGGCGAACGTCAAGGACCTCGATATCTGACGAACCAATCTTAGCGGAAGGAACTCTATCATGGCGGAAAAAAATTCGACTCCGTTGCTGGATAAGGAAAAAAGTCTGCAGATCGCGATCAGCCAGATCGAAAAGGAGTTCGGCAAAGGCTCGATCATGCGCCTCGGCGACTCCGGAACGGCGGTGGATGTGCCGGTGATCTCGACCGGCAGTCTGTCGCTGGATCTGGCGCTCGGCATCAACGGGCTCCCGATGGGGCGGATCATCGAGATCTACGGACCGGAATCGAGCGGCAAGACCACGCTCTGCCTGCATGTGATCGCCAACGCCCAGCACAACGGCGGCAAGTGCGCGATCATCGACGCCGAACACGCGATCGATCCGCAGTACGCCAAGCGCATCGGCGTCGACATCGACAATCT
>CACZPY010000027.1 GCA_902783135.1 uncultured bacterium | reverse complement strand
GAGGCGGATCAAAGCTGCTTCTTCGAGGCGAACCGGCGCGGCGACATCACCGGTCTCACGCTGGACGGCATCGATGTGACCTATTATGGCGGCGACGACATCGTCGACGAGCGCGGCGCATCTTACGGCGAGTTCGGCGTCCGGAACTCCCCCGCCGCGTTCCACTTGAAACATATCGAAGACTGCGTGTTCGACCGGGTGCGGGTGCGTTGGGGCAGCGATGCTTCGCCGCGCTGGAAGTACGGCGTGTGGGCGGAGGATTCGGAGTCGCCTGAACTGGTCAACTGCCGCTTCGACCGGGAAAACCGCTTCGATTGATCCCGGAAAGAAGCAAAAAAATATCCTCCGCCCGATTCTCTCCTGCAAGACGGCGGAGGATTTTTTTGTTTTCGGATCTCAGGAACGCAGGATCACTTCTTTTCCTCGGCCTTCGCCTCGGCTTTGGCCTTGGCGCACTTGGGAGACGCGAGCTTCACGCTCTTGATGTAGCCCGGGAAGCCCTTGACGGTGCAGCTGACGGTCTTCTTGAAGAAGTTGCCGTCGACCGTGGTGGTGTACTGCGGTGCGAGCAGGATATCCGCCTTGTTCTTGCTGCAGGCGTCGTAGATGGCGGCGCGCTGATACGCATCGGAACCGCCCCAGATCGAGCTGCCGTTGGTGAAGGAGATGCCGGAGGCCTGCTTCGCGGTATCGCCGATGCGGATGAATCCGCAATAGACGGTGCACGACGAAGAGCCGGAGATGTACTCTTCTCCTACCGCGATCTGCGGAACGAATTCGACGACTTCCATCTTGAGGACGATCTGGCTGCCGAAGCGGTTGGTGTCGATGGAGGTGGACGAGCATCCCGCGACCAGCATCATCACCGTTCCCGCCATGGCGGCGAGGGCGAACATGGATTTTTTCATCTTTTCTGCCTTTGATTGTAAATTGAATTTGGTGCACGGCGCCGGCGATCCGGTCCCGTGAGCAGGAGAGACTCCGTTTGAATGCGTAAATTGTGATAGAGCATTATTATAGCACAATATGCGCGGCATTTCAAATGAATTTGTGCCACAAGCGTCGGTGCGCGGGAACCCGGCGCGTCGATCATCCAAAAATTCCCGATGCCCATCCCGAAATTCCCCTACGGACGGCGGGCTTTGAAAATCCGCGCCGCGCAGGGTATATTATCTGCCGAAAACGGCGGCTTACCGGAGGAAAATGCGGCGATGGACGGCGACTGGCGCAATGCGGAAAACGGGCGGATCATCCCGACCGAAAATTACAGCGACCAACCTTATGTGGTCAGGACCGACGACGGCGCGTGGCTCTGCTGCGTCACCACCGGCAGCGGCAACGAGGGCGAGCCGGGGCAGCATGTCCTGACGCTGCGCAGCACCGACCGGGGGCGCACTTGGATCGACTCGACGATGGTCGAACCGGACTGCTCTTACGAAAACTCCTACGCCGTGATGCTCAAGGCTCCGTCTGGGCGGGTGTTCATCTTTTACGATCACAACACCGACGATATCCGCGAGGTGCCGCACCCCGACGGCCGTCGCACGGTGAAGCGGGTGGATTCGCTCGGTCACTTCGTCTTCAAGTACAGCGACGACCACGGCAGATCGTGGAGTTCCCGGCGCTTCGACATTCCGCTGCGGCGTTTCCGCTGCGACCGCGAAAACGTCTGCGGCGGCAGGATCTGCTTCTTCTGGAACGTCGGACGCGCCTTTGTGTACGGCGGCGAAGTCTACGTCACCTTGAACAAACTCGGCGATCCCTGTTTCGGGCACAGCGAAGGAGTGCTGCTCCACAGCCCCGATCTGCTGCAAGTCGTCGATCCGGCGCTGGCTTCGTGGGAGACGCTCCCCGACGGCGACGAGGGGCTGAAAACTCCCCCCGGCGGCGGCGACATCGCGGAGGAGCACAACATCGCCGTCCTTTCCGACGGGAGTTTCTACGATACTTACCGCACCGTCGACGGGCTGACCGTCGAAGCCGTGAGCCGCGACCGCGGGCACACTTGGAGCGCTCCGCGCTGGATGCGCCGCGCCGACGGACGGTTGATGAAGAACCCGCGCGCCGCCAACTTCGTCTGGCGCTGCGCCAACGGCAAATATCTCTACTGGTTCCACAATCACGGCGGCAAACCGTTCATCGACAAACGGAGCATGTGGGGCGACCGCAATCCGGTGTGGGTGTGTCCCGGCGTCGAGACCGACACTCCGGAGGGTAGATCCATCCGCTGGGGCGCTCCGGAACTGCTGCTCTATCACCCGGACGCGTCCAAGATGATGAGTTATCCCGATTTGGTCGAAGACGGCGGCGGATACTTTTTCACCGAGACGGAGAAGCGGATCGCCCGCTCCCACGAGATCCCGGCGGCGTTTCTGGAGAAGCTCTGGGCGGCTTTGGACGGGGAAGTGACGGTCGGATCGCAGGTGCTTTTTTCCGCCGCCGGAGGTGAGGAGTGCGATCCGGTGACGCTGCCCGATCTGGCGGCGGGCGCCGGATTTTCCTGCGAGTTCGCGTTCGGCGCGGCGGAGCCGGGCGTGCTCTTCGACTCGCGCGGCGTGGACGGCCGTGGAATGGTCGTCGAATACACTGCCGACCGGCGCCTTTCGCTGTGCGTCGACGATTCGCGGCAGAAGTGGCGCGCCGTCAGCGAGATCGTTCCCCGATTCTCCCGGGCGGCGATCGTGGTCGACGGCGGACCGGGCATCGTGTCGTTCATCACGGACGGGGTGTTTCTTGACGGCGGCGACGACCGGGAGTTCGGCTGGCGGCGCTTCAACCCCGCCACGCGGAACTGCGTCAATGCCGCCCGTTGGCGGATCGGCAAAAAAATCGCGGAGTTCCGCATTTGGAACTCCGCGCTGCTGACTTGCGAAGCGGCGGCGCTGACGCGCCGCAAGTGAATTTACTTGATCTTTCCCGCCGCCTGACTCAGCATGATCTTCTGATCGTCGGCGAGTTTGAGTTTCGTCCGGAGCGTCGTCATGTCCATTTCGTTGCGGCGGAAACCGCCCAGCGCGCAGCTGCCGAGTTTCAGCGCCGTCGCCGCCAGATAGAGGTTCTGGCTGATGTACCCCGCGTCGATCGCGGCGTACTCCGCGTTGGCGGCGCGCTTCAGATCGGCGACGAGCAGGATGTACACGGGCGCCTTGACGTTGCCGCCCGCCAGACCGCGCAGGTCCTCGGCGCAGACCTTTTCCAGTGCGTTATCCTGCGGCAGGTACTTGTAGGTTCCGTCCGCGAGTAGCGCGTAAAGCGTGTATTCCCGCCGGTTCACGGCCGTCGGCGCGGTGCGGCGGTCGCCCGCTCCGCTGACCCCGAATCCCGCCCACAGCAGCGTGGAAAGTTCCTGTGCCGAAAGCTGTTCCATCGCATACGAACGCATCGAACGGCGCTGCGCGAGCGCGGCGAACAATGGCGTGCCGCCCTCTTTCTGCGGCGGCGGCAGTTTGATCGTTTCGGCGGAAAAGGCGCAGACGGCGAATACGGCGGCGAGAACGGAAAGTACTGATTTCGACATGGCGAACCTCCTGATTTCGGACGGTTGACGGCAAACGTGCCGCTTCCGATAATAAAATACCGCTTCGGCGGCGGAATTCAAGCCCCCGCCGCCGGAAAGGATCGCAGCATCGCTTCGGCGGAGCGGATGCCGTCGCAGGCGGCGGAGACGATCCCCCCCGCCGCGCCGACGCCTTCGCCCGCCGGGTAGGCTCCGGGCAGGGCGCTCCAGCTTCCGTCCGTGCCGCGGAGCAGCCGCAGCGGCGACGAGACGTTCGGCTCCGCGCCGACCAATACGCCGTGGCGGATGAAGCCGGGGATCTTGCGCTCGAACTCCCGCAGCGCTCCGGCGAGGGCGTCGCGCACCTTTCCGGGCAGCATGTCGTCGAGGCGCCCGGGAACGTAGCCCGTTTCCGCCGAGCCGCCTCGCCGCGAAAGTTGCGCCGTGCCGTTCAGAAACGCCGTAGCATCCTGCGCGGGGAAGGTATAGTTCTCGCCGCCGCAGCGGAATACTTCGCGTTCGATGTTTTCGATGATCCCGAACGGCGTCTCAGTTCCGGAAAACTCCTCCGGGCGCAGCGTGACGATCAGCGCGGCGTTGGCGAACTCGCCCGCCCGCGCGAAGTCGCTCATGCCGTTGGTACAGCTGTGACCGCTCCAGGCGCTCGCGTTGACGATGGTCCCGCCCGGACACATGCAGAAACTGCTGACTCCGCCCGCGGCGATGTGGTACTCGGCGGCGCCGAGGCACTCGGGGCGGCTGCCGTGATACTGGCGGCGGTCGATCAGCTCCTGCGGATGCTCGATCCGGCAGCCCAGCTGAAACGGTTTCATTTCCGCGCCGCCGAAGTGTCCGGCGAGTTCCCGGACGAGTTCCCGCCCGCCCAGTCCCGGCGCGAAGAGCAGCGCGGGGGCTTCCAGCTTTTCGCCGTCGGCGAGGCGCACTCCGGCGAAACGCCCGTCGCGGGTCAGCAATTCGCGGACGTTGGCGCGGAACCGGAACTCGCCGCCCAGTTCGCCGATGCGCCGCCGCAGTGAGGCACAGATACTCCGCAGGCGGTCGGAGCCGACGTGGGGACGCGAGAGAAACCGGATCTCCGACGGCGCCCCGGCGGCGATCAGCGAATCGATGACGAAACGCCCCCGTCCGTCGCGGGTCCCGGTGTAGAGTTTGCCGTCGCTGAAGGTCCCGGCACCGCCTTCGCCGATGAGCAGATTGCTCTCCTCGTCGAGTTCGCGGGTGCGCAGGAATTCCGCGTGGTCGGCACAGCGGGTCTCCACCTCCGCGCCGCGTTCGAGCACGACCGGACGGCACCCCGCCAGCGCCAGCGTCAGCGCGCCGAAGATCCCCGCCGGGCCGGTCCCCAACACCAACGGGCAGCGCAGCGACGAGGCGGGCAGCCGCAGCGTCGCCGGCGCGAGCGCGGCGAGCTCCTCCGCTGTCGCCGGAGCGAGACGGGAAGCGCAGCGATCCTCCACGTCGATCAGCAGTTTGTAATTGAGGATCGGATCGGCGCGGCGCGAATCGGTGCTGCGGTTCAGAATCGCGATTTCGCGCAGCGCTTCGCGCGGGATGCCGAGATGACCGCATAGCGCGTCCGCCAGAAATCGTTCCGGCGCGGTCCCGGCGCGGCGGGCGTTCAGCTGAAAGTTGTTCACGATGCTCTTCATGCCGGAGAATATAACCACCGCACGGCGAAAAG
>CACZPY010000026.1 GCA_902783135.1 uncultured bacterium | reverse complement strand
TTGGATCGCCAGATTGAAGGAGTTGTCCGGTCCCTTAAGCAGAATGTCGCCGTAGATCAGCCCGACGAAATCGCCGACATAGAGTTTCCAGTCGAGCTGCGGATAAAGCAAATAACTATCCTCTATCCCCATCTGGAACAGCACGAAGCGCGGACCGTAGGGCAGACAGGTGGCGGCGCGCGCCGATAGAAGCGCAACAAAAAGCGACATCGATACGAGCAGCCGTTTCATTTTGAATTTCCCTGCCCTCGCCAATTTTTTAGGTTCAGTGTCTGTACATCCGTCGTTTCAATCTTTTTTTGCAATATACCGCGCCGGAGATGATATTGCAAGTCCCCGGAGTACGCCCATTTTCGACAATGGACCGGGCGGCTTGCATTTGCACAATACACATGCTATCGTAATATAGCGACTGCCGGAAAATGCGTCGCAATGGGAATCGGTCATGGATGACTTGCACAGGATATTTGTCGCGTGCCTGGATACAGGTGTTTTCGTCCTTATCGAATTGTGCGCGTGGAACTGGTTCCGTCCCCGAAGCGTACCGTGGAAAGTCTGTACCGCGACATTGCTGACCGCCGCCATCGCCGAGATCGGGTACGAGATCTGGCTGTGGAATACGATCGACCTCACCACCGTGCCGATCCGCGTGGATCTGTTGTTCTTCCGTCCCGTTGCGCTATTCTGCGGAGTGACGGCGCTGCTGCGCGGCGTCGTCGCATGGGCGCCGCGGCTGCGGGATATCCGCCGCCCGCGTTTACTGCAATTCCTCGCCACGCTCTCGGCATTCGCGATTTATGCCATATACAGCGGTGTCTTTTCCGGATTCTTTCTGCCGGGAGAAACAATATTGCTCCTGTGCGGCGAATGGTATATGCTGTTTTCGCTGGCGTGCCTCGGCATCGCGGCGGTGATCGGGGTGCTTCTGACTGCCGGGATTTCGCGCCGGCGGCGCATCGTGCTCGCATCATTATGTCTGCTTCCGGCGACGCTGTCGGGCGGAGTGATGTTCGTCAACGAAATGATTCCGGAGTGGTTTTCCGGAACGCTCCACTCTTATGAATACGCCAACGGGCTCGTATTCGAAAGCATCAACCGCAAAGAGAACATCGCACAACTGATCGTGACGGAAAAATTCTTCGCCGATCCAGGAGCGGCGCTCGTCATCACCGCGGCTGGGAAAGTCGTGAAACTCCCGGGCGCCGCGCCGGAGACGCTGGAGCGCCTCGGCTTCGAGAAATCCGAGACGCTCGGGGATTGGTGTCTTTCCGAAGGCGATCCCGGCAACGGCGGCTGGATCATCCGGATCCGATACGACAACGGACGGCTGAACGACGTTTCGATACGGGGGATAAAACCACCCGCGGAACTGATCCTCGGCGGCGCGTCGGTGAAAATACCGCGTACCTTAAGCGAGATGAATCAGAGCTTCGGCGCGCCCGCCGCCGTGGGAGAAATACCGTTCATTTGAAATCAAGGGTTGCGACCATGAAAATAAATCTCATCATCGGCATTCTCGTCGGCATCGGCGTTACCCTCAGCGCGATCGCGGTGTTTTTGCTGGTCGCATTCGCAAATTCGTACGACTGCATAATGGAATATCCGCGCACCGATGGTTCGTACACCGAGGTATTGATGGGCAAGAAAGGCAAAACCGTCCGGCTGGTCGAATTTCATGCCAAAAACAATCCCCAACTGCCGCTGTTTGTCAGCTGCTTCGGTCAAAGTTTGAAACTTGATGCATCAACCACGTCGGACGAGGTGCAAAAATATCTCGACGGCATCAATGCCAAATATTCCGTAGAGCACCGTCAGGAATTCGGGAACGGCGGAATGACCAAAAACAACTGCGAATTTTACTTTTCCGCGATCCGGCTTTTCTTCGACGACGGGAAAACGCTGTCGCGGATCGAGATCTGGAACCGCCACTACTATCCGGACAATGACTGCTTTGCCGAAGTAAAAACCTCCTCCGGTCGGTGGTTCGTGTTTCCGCTGACCCGGGAACACTTGGAAGAACTCTTGGGGAAAGAATACAACTTCCGCAAACGTGTCCTCAAATAGCCGCCTCCCCGCGATCCCGATCGGGGTTTGGCCCTATATCCGGTCCAGCACCGAAGGGACTCCCGCCGTCAGCGGCTGCAGCCGGGTGAACGCCTCCGCATAGGGGGCGCGGATACGCTGACCGTAGATCCGGTCGCGCTCTTTTTCGTCTTCCGCCATCCGGTCGCCGTGCTGGCACTCGTAGAGGCGGATCAAGGAACATTTTTCCGCCATCTCCTCCTCGGAAAGCGGGATGAATGCGTTCGGGCAATCCGCCATCGAGTTGCGGAAGTGGTAGAAGAAGACCTCGGGCCACCCCTGCTTCATCACGCCGCGCCGATGCCCGGAATACAACCGCAAGGCGTTCAGCGCCACCGCCGAACACATCATGTGATCCAAGTGCCGGTCGAGCGGCCAGTGGGTGAAGATCGTCCGCGGCGGTGCGGAATAGTACAGCTCCGCCAACTGGCGGCAGCTCGCCTCGGAGGCGAAAGCGGAACCGTCGTGTTCCCGAAGCCAGACGGGGACGACGCCGAGACGCGAACATACTTCACGCTCCTCGGCGTCGCGCAGTTTCACGCACTCCTCCGGCGCGGCGATGCCGGTGAGTCCGTTCTCGCCGTGGGTCAGGTCCACCACATGCAGCACGAACTCGCCCGTCGCCTGAAGTTTCCGCGCCGTGGCGATGCACGCCAAGAGATCGTCGGGGTGCGCGTTGACGAAATAGATATGTTCCACGATATCTTCTCCGGAGCATTTTGAATGTTGCCATTCAATATACCCCGGAGAGTTGCGCATTTCAACCGCGGACGCCGCGGGGATTTACGCGGAACGGCTTACTTCGACCGCGCGGAGTGGAGATGGCGGTGGTACTCCTGCAGCGAGCAGACCTCGAACCGCCCGAACTCCAATTGATCGCGGATGCCCTCCAATGCCGCCGCCGCGCCCGCGACGGTGGTGGTGACGGGAATCCCCGCCGCGATCGCCTTGGAACGCATCTTGACCTCGTCGGTCATCGCCTCCGCGCCGGATTCGCTGGTGTTGATGATCCACTGCACCGCGTGGTCGCGGATCAGGTCCAGCAGATTCGGGCGGCCGCGCGAGATGCGGAACAGCGCGTGGGTCTTTATCCCCTCGTCGTACAGCCGGGTGGAAGTGCCGAGCGTGGCGTAGAGCGAAAACCCGAGTTCGGTGAGTTTCTTCGCCAGCGGCACGATATCGTCCTTGTCCTCGTCCTTGACCGAGATGAAGACGTTTCCGGTCTTCGGCAGGCGGCTGCCCGCCGCGATCTGGCTTTTCAGATACGCCTGCGCCGGATTGCGGTCGATGCTCATGACCTCGCCGGTGGACTTCATTTCCGGCGACAATATGATATCGACGCCGGGGAACTTCACGAACGGGAAGACCGCCTCCTTGACCGCCGTATAGGGCAGTTCCACCTCGCTCGTGAAACCGAGTTCGGCGAGTTTTCTGCCCGTCATGCACAAGGCGGCGAGTTCCGCGAGCGGCACCCCGGTCGCCTTGCTGACGAAGGGGATGGTGCGGGAGGCGCGCGGATTGACTTCGATCATGTAGATGTCTTCGCCCTTGACCGCAAGCTGCATGTTCATCAGCCCGTTGACGTGCAGCGCGCCGGCGAAGGCGTGGGCATATTCCCGGATCTTCGCCAGCACCGGGGCGGAAAGCGTCTGCGGCGGAGTCACGCTGGCGGAGTCGCCGGAGTGGCACCCCGCCGGCTCCACGTGTTCGAGTATCGCGCCGATGACCGTAGTTTCTCCGTCGGAGATGCAGTCCACATCCAGTTCCACGGCGTGTTCGAGGAAGCGGTCGATGAGGATCGGCTTGCCTTCGGCGACGCGGGCGGCTTCGGCGACGAAGCGCTCCAGATGCTTTTCCTGATGGACGATCACCATGCCGCGTCCGCCGAGCACGAAACTCGGCCGCACCAGCACCGGATAGCCGATCTCGCGGGCGACCGCCAGCGCCTCTTCCGCCCGGTGCGCGATACCGTTCGCCGGCTGCAGAATGCCGATCTTCGCGGCGAGCTGCTTGAAGTAGTCGCGGTCCTCGGCGAGGTCGATATCGTCGGGGCTGGTCCCGATCACATTGGCGCCCGCCGCCTTGAGCGCCTGCGCCAGATTCAATGGGGTCTGCCCGCCGAACTGCACGATCACTCCGGAGCATCCCTCGCGGTCGTAGATGTGCATGATGTCTTCCAGCGTCAGTGGCTCGAAGTAAAGTTTGTCGCTGGTGTCGTAGTCGGTCGAGACCGTTTCGGGGTTGGAGTTGACCATCACCACTTCGTATCCAGCCTTGCGCAGCGCGAATGCCGCATGACAGCAGCAGTAATCGAATTCGATCCCCTGCCCGATGCGGTTGGGTCCGCCGCCCAGGACCATGATCGATTTTTTGTCTCCGCGCGGCCGCACCGCCTCGCCGTATTCGGCGTAGCAGCTGTAATAGTACGGCGTGATGGCTTCGAACTCCCCGGCGCAGGTGTCGACCGCACCGTAGGCGGGCAGAAGCCCGATCCGACGGCGCGCGGCGGCGACCGCCGCCTCGTTCGTCTTCAGCAGGAAGGCGATCTGGCGGTCGCTGTACCCGAAGGACTTCGCCTGCCGGAAGAGCTTTTCATCCAATCCGGAAAGGTCTCCGACGGAACGGATCTCCTCCTCGTAGGCGGCGAGTTCCGCAAGATGGCGCAGAAAATAGCGGTCGATCCGGGTCAGTTCTTCGACATGCTCCACCGTCCATCCGCGTTTGAAGGCGGCGCGCAGATAAAAGATGCGCTCGGCGTTGGGCGTGGCGAGCCGTTCGGCAAGTTCTTCGTCGGAGGCAGACTCGTACTTGCCGTCCCTGCCGTCCGCGCCGAACCCGGCGCGTCCGGTTTCCAACGAACGCAGCGCCTTTTGCAGACTTTCCTTGATGTTGCGCCCGATCGCCATCACTTCCCCCACCGATTTCATCTGCGTACCCAGCGTCGGATCGGCGGCGGGGAATTTTTCGAAGGTGAAACGGGGAACTTTGGTGACCACATAGTCCAAAGCCGGCTCGAAACAACTCGGCGTGTCGCCGGTGATGTCGTTGCGCAGTTCGTCGAGCGTGTAACCGACCGCGAGCTTCGCCGCGATCTTGGCGATGGGGAAACCGGTCGCCTTGGAGGCGAGCGCGCTGGAACGCGACACCCGCGGATTCATCTCGATGATGATCCGGCGTCCCGTTTCCGGATTGACCGCCCACTGCACGTTGGAGCCGCCGGTTTCCACGCCGATCGCCGCCAGCACCCGGAGCGAGTCGTCCCGCATCGCCTGATATTCCCGGTCCGTGAGGGTCTGGATAGGCGCGATGGTGATCGAGTCGCCGGTGTGGACCCCCATCGGATCGAGGTTTTCGATGGAACAGACGATGACGCTCGCCCCTTTCCGGTCGCGCATGACCTCCATTTCGAACTCTTTCCAGCCGAGCAGGGACTCCTCGATCAGCACTTCGTGGTTCAGACTCGCTTCCAAACCGCGGTTGACGATGACCGCGAACTCCTCCGGATCGTGCGCGATGCCGCCGCCGGTACCGCCGAGGGTGAATCCTGGGCGCACGATCAGCGGCCACGAACCGATGGTGCGGGCGATCGCCTCCGCCTCTCCGGGGCTGTGCGCGGAACCGGAACGCGGCAGATCGAGCCCGATCTGCTGCATGGTCTCCTTGAAGAGCTGGCGGTCCTCCGCCCGGCGGATGGCGTCGGCGTCGGCTCCTATGAGTTCTACGCCGTAGCGGTCGAGTATCCGCTTGTCCTCGAGTTCCATCGCCAGGTTCAAGGCGGTCTGTCCGCCCAACGTGGGAAGAAGCGCGTCCGGACGTTCCCGCCGGATGATCTCGTGGAGGATGTCGCAGGTCAAGGGTTCGATATAGGTACGGTCGGCAAGCTCCGGGTCGGTCATCACCGTCGCCGGGTTGGAGTTGACCAATATCACCTCGAAACCGTCGCTTTTCAGCGCCTTGCACGCCTGCACGCCGGAGTAGTCGAACTCGCACCCCTGCCCGATGACGATGGGACCGGAGCCGATCAGCAGGATCTTCTGGATGTCGGTGCGTTTAGGCATTTTC
>CACZPY010000025.1 GCA_902783135.1 uncultured bacterium | reverse complement strand
TTCCGTTTTTCTTGTTTTGCTTCTTTTCCCGCGAAAAACGTTTTTTTCTTGCTTACTTCTTTTTTGTGGCAAAAGAAGTAAGTGCCGTAAGCAGGCGGCAACGCCGCCGTGCACGGCACAAATCCGTTTTTCTTGTTTTACTTCTTTTCCCGTGAAAAACGTTTTTTCTTGCTTACTTCTTTTTTGTGGCAAAAAAGAAGTAAGTGCCGTAAGCAGGCGGCAACGCCGCCGTGCACGGCATAATTCCGTTTTTCTTGTTTTACTTCTTTTTTCGCAAAAAGAAGTAAAATCAGCGACGGAGCGAGAGCAGCAATACGCCGATCAGGAACAGCGCGAGCGCCAGCAGTTTCCGGCGGATGTTGCGTTCGCCGAACATCACCGCGCCGAAGCCGAAGCTCACCACGCAGCTCATCCGGCGCAGCAGACCGATCAGCGAGATCGGCGCTTCCGGCAGCCCCAGGGCGTAGAAGTACACCGCATCGGCGGCGATCAGCAGCACGCCCGTCAGCGGGATCGTCCACCGCCACTCGAAGCGGTGACGGTGCCCGAATCCCCGGCGGATCAGATACGACAGCGCCAGCATCACGGTCAGTCCCGTCATGAAGTAGAACTGCACGCGTTCCTTGGGCAGCTGCCGGACGTTCAGCAGATACTTGTCGTAAAGCGCGCTCGCCGAACCCAGGAGCGTGCCCGCGATGATCAGCACCATCGCGCGGCTGCGGAGCGTGAAGCCGTCCAGTCTGCCGCAGACGGCGAAGGCGTAGTACCCGGCGAAGATCACCGCCGCGGCGGCGATCTGCATCGCGCTCAGGCGTTCGCCGAAGATCAGCACGCCGCCGAAGAAGGTCCACAGCGGGCTCGTGGAGCGCAGCGGCGACGCCAGGGTGATCGGCAGTTCGCGGATGGCGTAGTAGGAACATATCCAGCTGCCGCCGACGAGCAGAACTTTGAATGCGATCAGCAGAAACTCCGCGCCGGAGAGGTGCGCGGCGGCGGCGAGACCTCCCGTCAACGCCAGAAAGAGCACGTATGCCGCCGTGCCGAAGCAGGTGGAGTAAAAGAGCACCGGCATCACCGAGTTGTCGCGCACCGCGTGCTTTTTGCAGATGTCGTAGAAACCTAACGCCAGCGCCGAAATCAGCACCGGCAGCAGCCATTGGACCGCCATGAAAACACCTCCGCAGCGAATTGGAAAAACAACGCCGCATATGGCGGCGGCAACCTCCGGAAAATATAACACTTCCCGCGGGGTTATTCAACGGGGAGCGCTTGAAAAAATGTCCGCGCGGGGATAATTTAAATTCGGCAGAGCACGATATGCATCGTGCCGCATCAAAACGAAACCGAAAGGGAATGGAGACGGTATGAAAAAGACTGTGATGTTGGCGTTGTGCGCGCTGTGCGCGCTGGCGGTCGCCGGCTGCTGCTGCGGCAAGAGCGAGTGCCCGAAGCAGGCCGAGTGCCCGAAGCAGGCCGAGTGCCCGAAGAAGGCTGAATGCCCGAAGAAGGCTGAATGCCCGAAGCAGGCCGAGTGCCCGAAGAAGGCCGAGTGCAAGAAGTGCGAGTGCCCGAAGTGCGAGTGCAAAACCTGCGAATGCGCCAAGAAGGTCGAGTGCCCGAAGAAGGCTGAATGCCCGAAGAAGGCTGAATGCCCGAAGAAGGCCGAGTGCCCGGCCAAGTAATATCACCTGACGTCTTTCCAGCGGGCGGGAGTGTGCGCTGACGCGCGATACATCCCGCCCGTATTGCAACCTGCCTCCGCCAAGGCTGCGGCGGCTTGTATACGCGCCGGCGTGTACGCCCATTGCGCGAGGCAAACGCTTATTTGCCTGCAAACAACTTTTCGCGCCCCTTGAACCGATAACCCTTGAACCTTTGAACCTCGAAAATTTGACAAATCCGGTTTTTTGTGCTATCTTATAAGGTTATTCATATGCATTGAAAACTATTGTGGTACAATAAAATCCGCCGCAGAGAGCGGCGGAAACCAGGAAGGAAGGGAATCATGGCTTACACCGGAGGAGAAACCGTAACCCTCAACGCGGGGCAGACCCTCGAAGGTCCGTCCAGCATCGCCAACACCCTGTTGACCGGCACCGACGAGTATGCGCGTATATTGTACGCCAGCAACGCGACGCTCGGCACCGTCAGCGTATCGAGCGGCGGTCAGCTTTACCTGCGCGGCAACGACACCGTCGCAAACAGCATCAACGTGCAGGGTCTCTACACCATCAGCGGCGCTTCCACCGCGGCTTCCGGAGGTCGCCTCTTCGTCTCGGGCGGCCGGGTCGCGGAGCTGACGCTCGACAACGAGGGTCAGGCGTGGCAGTACGGCGGCGAGATCACGAATCTCATCCTCAGCAAGACCAATACGAGCATCAAGTCCTCGGTCAAGCTCTTGATCTACGGCGGCTCGGTGATGGGCGGCTCCAACGCCGGCAACACCGGCGCGAAGGAGATCTACGCGTGGGGCGGCGTCGTGAGCAACTTCACCATGAACGCCAACGCCTACATCTTCGCCTCCAACGGCGGTTACTTCAAGGACTGCACCTTCAGCGGCACTTGGTTCGCGATCCGGGGCGGCACCGCCGAACGCGTGACCTTCCTCAACGCGGCGACTCAATCCCACAACCGGATGAGCACCGGGCTCATGTCCGACTGCACCATCGCCGCCGGAGCTTCGTACACGGCGATCGGCGGCAAGGCGATCGGCACGGTCGTGAGCGGCGCCAACGCGCGCTTCCGCGTGTCGGGCGCCAACGCGGTCATGGAGGGCGGCACGGTCATGAGCGGCGGTTCGATCCTCGTCAGCATCGGCAAGGCCTCCGGCGTCACGGTCGGGAGTTCGGGGTGGATGCTCGTCAGCGGTCAGAACGCCGTCGCCGAGAATATCGTGCAGAACGGGCAGAGCGCCAACGCCGCCATCAGCGCCGGCGCCGCCATGACCAATGCGACGCTCAACAACAGCGCCACTTTGACCGTCTACAATGGTGGCACGGTCAACGGCGCGAAGATCCTCACCTCCGCCATGGTGACCATCAGCAGCGGCGGCGTCCTGAACGACGCGGTCGTAAGCGGCGCGAGCGCGCGTTTCGTCGCCAAACCCAGCGGCGTCGTCAACAATGCGTCGATCTCCGAGTGGACCGCGTGGGGCTATGCCTCGGACGGCGCGGTCGTCAACAACGTGGAGGTCTACGACGGCGCTCGTTTTCTCGTCTACAGCGGCGGCACGCTGTATAACCCGAACGTCAGCCAGACCATCGCGGTCCCGACCGGCGCTTCCATGGCTCGTATCGAGGTCTCGGGCGGCGGACTCGTTTCGGGCGGCACCGGCGGCCACGCCAACCGCCGCACGGTCGAAGTCTACGTCCGTCCGGGCGCCACGGTCGAAGGCATGACCTTCCTGCCCGGCGCGTTCGTGCTCTGCGCGGGCACGGTCAAGGACTGCCTCATGATGCAGAACGGCGCCCAGCTGGTCACGGTGCGTCAGGGCGGACTGCTTCAGGGCGGCACCGCCACCGACAAAGCCACCGTCACCATCTCGAGAGGCACGGTTTCCGGCGTGGTCGTCCGCGGCGGCGCCCACGTCTACTGCGTCAACCAAGCCGGAGTCTCCGCCGGCGACCTCGTAAAGGACGTCGTCATCCAGTCGGGCGGCACGGTCACGATGCGCAACAACGGTTCGGGCGGCGCGGTCGGGCTGTTCTCGGCCGGCGTGGTCATGTCTGCCGGTTCTCTGGTCGTCTCCAACACCGGCGTCGCCCGCGACGTGCGGGTGGAACAGGGCGCCGTCGCCTACACGTACAACGCCGCCAACTTCTCGGGCGGTCAGATCTTCGGCGCGCTGCGGGTCACCAACGGCGGCAAGACGAGCGGCGCGTTGATCCAGTCGGGCGGCGTCCACCACGTCTCGGTCGGCGGCAGCGCCCTCGACACCGTCGTTTACGACGGCGGCGCGATCCGCATCTCCTCCGGCGCGGTCGTCCGCGCCCAGGTGCAGCAGGGCGGCTCGGTCTACATCAACTACGAGGCGCAGACGCTGGTCGCTCCGACCGTCGCGCAAGGCGCCTACGTGTCGGCGGCGCTCTACAGCGGTACCACCGCCCGCGCCGCCGCCGTGATGGACGACGCGACCAACTTCAACGCGACGCTGACCGTCGACGTCCACAACAGCGCCAAGACCTACACCATCGCCACCGTCGGCAACGAAAACATGACCGTTGCCGCGCCGTGGCTGATGTTCGACAACGTCGTCGAGGCGGGTGAAGTCTACGTCAACCCGTTCCTCGCGAGCCGCGGCAAGTTCACATTGTCCGCCGACGGCACGACTTTTTCGACTGCGGCGTGCTCGACCACCAACGTGACCGAGGCGAAGAGCCTCACCGTCAACGGCGACGTGCTGGGCACCAAGCACGGCGCGACCATGAACGCGAACGACCGGGCGGCGCTCTGGAGCGGCACCAAGATCGCCACCGTCACCGAATCCGTCGCCCTCGCCGAGGGCGCGGACGCCGACTGCGGCGACCTGTGGCTCTTCGTCACCAACGAACTCAAGGTCGATACGGCGCTCTACGGCGCGGCGAAGAACCAGAACTTCGCCAAAAACGTCAATTACTACTTGTTCGGCAAGGCCGAGATCAAGAACCTCGCGGCGGGCGCGGACTACGGCGGCTCGGTCGGCGGCGTGAATTTGTACGTCACCGACGCGACCTTCTCGGGCGTCGGCTACGCGGGCGGCTTCGGCACGGTGACGAACGACATCAATGTCCAGATCAACGCCGCGACCACCGAGTTCGAGAAGGACTTCTACTTCGGTACTCTCTACAACGCCGGTAAGGTCGCGGCGAGCACCACCACCAGCGTCGGCAACATTTCCGTCATCGTCAATCAGGGCACCTACGACGGCAACGTCTACGGCGCGTCCGCGGTCAAGGCGGGCACGATCACGACGGTCGAAAATCAGGCGGCGCTCCACACGGTCGGCGACGTCACGCTGACGATCAGCAACGGCACGGCGACGAAGGGCTACGACAGCTGCGTCTTCGCTGGCGGTTACGCCACGGGCCACGACACCGCCAAGCTCGCCCCGGTCTACACGGTCGAAAGCGTCACGGCGACCATTTCCGGCGGCACTTGGACCGCGACCTCCGGCGACACGACGGCGAAGGGCGGTCGCGGCGTCTTCGGCGGCGCGTTCGCGGGCGACAACCTCGGCGAGGGCGGCGTCTGGGCGCAGGTCGGCAATGTGGACCTCACCATCTCCGGCGGAACGTTCGGCAACGTCTACGGCGGCGGCTGGGCGCAGAAAGGCGCCAGGAGCGAAGTCGGCGACGTCAGCATCACCGTTTCTGGCGGCACGATCGCCAATATCTTCGGCGGCGGTTCGACTTCGCGCTCCGGCGGTTCGACGACGGCACACGACGTGACCATCACCGTCTCGGGCGGCACGATCAACGGCGCGATCTACGCGAGAGGTCAGAGCGCCTTCGACGCCGTAACGGGCACGGCGAACGTGATCTTCACCGGAGCGACGAACTTCGGCTGCGACGTTTTCGGCTACAGCTACGTCGGCGACGAGGATCCCAGCGCCGCGACCTTGAGCTTCACCGGCTACACCGGGACGTTCGGCGGCGAGGTCGGCGGCTTCGCCGGCATCACGCTCGACGGCAACACCACGATGACCCTCGACGCCGCGGCGGCGATCAACACCACCGCGTGGAAGTTCGACCTCGAAGGCCGTGTCGACTGGCTGACGGATACCTCGCTCCTGACGTGGACCGCCGAAACCGGATTTTCCGGCGACAAGGTGGTCGTGAACTTCGCGGACGAGGCGCAGGCGAAGGCGGGTTGGAGCATCGCGAATGCGGACTTCACCGGAGCCACCTTCGACCTCTGGATCGGCGGCGCGGCGACCGCCGCGGTCGACCTCGCCCTCGGCGCGGCGATCGAAGGCACCGGCACCGTCTACGACGGCTGGGGCTTCGCGCTCGAAGAGAGCGTGCTGAAGTTCAAGAACCTGGCGTAAGATACGCGCATCACCCGGGGCAGCGGCAGTTTGCCGCCGCCCCCTTTTTTTTGTTTAAATGAAACCACGAAACACACGAAATACACGATAAGTTTTTTGGGCGCTGACGCGGCAACAGGCGACCGACCGGGAAATGATGCCCCGAACGGACATGAACGAAATTGAACGGACCTGAGAGATTGGTGCCCGCGATTTGCCGCACCCGGCATTATTCCGTTTTACCGGTTTTACTTCTTTTCCCGTGAAAAACGTTTTTTCTTGCTTACTTCTTTTTTGATGGGCAAAAAAGAAGTAAGTGCCGTAAGTAGGCGGCGAAGCCGCCGCACACGGCATTATTTCGCTTTTCTTGTTTCACTTCTTTTCCCGTGAAAAACGTTTTTTCTTGCTTACTTCTTTTTTGATGGCAAAAAAGAAGTAAGTGCCGTAAGTAGGCGGCGAAGCCGCCGCACACGGCATTATTTCGCTTTTCTTGTTTCACTTCTTTTCACGTGAAAAGAAGTGAAGTTTTTCTTGTCTTACTTCTTTTTTTCGCAAAAAGAAGTAAGACTGGCGGCATAATCGGAGAGGGTGTTGTCGCGGGCGCCCATGATGGCGACGGCGTCGTCGGGGGAGGTATGTTCCGCCAGAAAGCGGCGGACCGCGTCGCGGTCGGACAGCGTGAGATAGCGCTCCGGATGGCGCGAGGCGGCGCGCCACTTGGCGCAGACATCCGCCGCGTGGGGTTTGAAGCTCGACGTGCCGCCCGCGTAGTAGGGTTCCAGCAGGATGAAGAAGTCGCCGTCGCGCAGATCCCGTTCGAGGAACTCGAAGAGCGTCTGCTCCATGAAGCCGAAGGGGCCGTAGCCGTGCGGCTGGAAGACGGCGAAGACTCCGCCGCGGACCAGTTCGCGCATGAGGGAGAGATTCGCCCGGATCTTTTCCGGATTGTGGGCGTAGTCGTCGTAGACCGGCGCGCCGGTGCCGGCGAAGCGCCCCGCGAAGTCGTTGCGCCGCCAAACGCCGCCGAAGGACTCCAGCGCGCGGGGGATCGCCGCATCGTCCGCGCCCATGAGTTTCAACAGCGCGCCGACCGCCAGCGCGTTCAGCGCCATGTGTTCGCCGGGGAGCGGCAGTCTGACGGTGCGGCCGTCGGCGAAGCGCGCCGCCGCGTGCCGGGAGCCGTCGGGATCGTCCGCGATCAGATATTCCGCCAGTCCGTCGGTCACCTCCCGCTCGCCCGCCGGACCGAAGACCCGGAGCTGCAGGTGCTCCGGCAGCAATTTCGCCGCCGCGAGTTCGCGGTACACTCCGATTTCCAATACCGCGCCGACGCGCACGTTGCGCAGAAATTCGCCGAAGACCCGCACCAGTTCCGCCTTGTCGTAGTGGTCGGTGCCGAGGTTCAGTATGAGAGCGTAGTCGCAGCCGTAGTTCAACAGACTCTTGTCGCTTTCGTCCGCCTCGAAGACGAAGCAGTCGCCGCCGCTGACGCCGCGGTAGTTGCCGGCGCGGGTCTCCGAGATGAAATTTTTGACCAGCGCGCCGTTCAGGCATCCCGGATCCTTGCCGATATGGAGCAGCGACTCCGCCGCGTACCCCGTGACCGTGCTTTTGCCGCAGCTGCCGGTGACGGCGATGCGCCGGACGCCGTCGGGGAGTTCGCCCATGAGTTTCGCCAAGAGCTGCGAACGGTGGAGCCGCGGTATGTCGCCCGCGGCGGCGAAGTCGGGATTGTCCGCTTCGATCGCGGTCGAGTACACGAGGAAGTCCGTCTTGTTGCCCGAAGCGGCGAACGAGCCATCCTGCCTGTAAAGTTCCAGCCCGCTTTTTTGGAGCGCGTCGAAGATGCGGCGGTTTTCCGGCCGTTCCGCGCCGCGGTCGCTGCCGCTCACGGCATATCCCAGATCCAGCGCCATCGCCGCCAGACCGCTCATTCCGATCCCGCCGACTCCGACAAAGTGCATCCGTCCATTCATGTTATTGCCCTCTGTTGAAACTTGTCACGATCCCCGTGCCGCGTCGAAAAAAAAGCCGGCGGAAGTCGTCCCGCCGGCGTCGAGTGCGTAAAACACCGCCGATCAATTGCCGTGCGGAGTGTAGTTGGGCGCGTCCTTGGTGATGACCACGTCGTGCGGATGCGCCTCGCGCAGGCCAGCCGCCGTGATGCGCACCATCTTGGCGTTCTCCTGAAACTCGCGGATCGTCCGCGCCCCGCAGTAGCCCATGCTGTAGCGCAGACCGCCGACGAACTGGTGGATGACCCCCGCCACCGCGCCGCGGAACGGGACCATCGCTTCGACGCCCTGCGGCACGAGCTGGGAATCCTCGTCCACATCGTCCTGACCGTAGCGTTCGCGGCTGCCGGCGTTGTGCTTCATCGCCTCCAGACTGCCCATGCCGCGGTAGACCACGTAACTGCGTCCCTGATGCAGCACCACGTCGCCGTTGCTTTCGTTGGTGCCGGCGAGGGCGGAGCCCATCATCACGCACGAGGCTCCGACCGCGAGCGCCTTGGCGACGTCGCCGGACTGCTTGATGCCGCCGTCGGCGATCACCGGCAGGTCGGCGGGGACCGCCTTGCGCGCGGCGTAGACCGCGGAGACCTGCGGCACGCCGACTCCGGCGACCACGCGAGTGGTGCAGATGCTGCCGGGGCCGATGCCGACCTTGATGCCGTCGGCTCCGGCGTCGGCGAGCGCCTTGGCGGCTTCGCCGGTGGCGATGTTGCCGGCGACCACGTCGACGCGGTCGCCGTAGGTGTTCTTGATGAGTTTGACCGTGTCGATCACGCCCTTGGAGTGGCCGTGCGCGGTGTCGAGCACCAGCACGTCGACTCCGGCGCCGATCAGCGCCTCGATGCGCTTTTCGTCGTAGGGACCGACCGCCGCCGCCGCCCGCAGCTGGTGCTGGTCGTCGCGGTTGTAGTCCGGTTCGTCGTGTTCGACCAGCGTGCGGACGTCGAGGAAACTGTAAAGCCCGGTCAACCGTCCTTCGGCGTCGACCATCGGCAGTTTGCCGACCTTGTGTTCGATCATCAGTTTGTAGGCGTCGATCATCGCGGTGCCGTCGGGGGCGGTCACGGGATTGCGGGTCATCACGTCGCGGATGCGGATATTGCCGTCGGTGAGGAACTTGACGTCGCGGCTGGTGATGATGCCGACGAGTTTTTCCTGATCGTCGAGGATCGGGAAGCCCGAGAACGAATATTTGCGGCGGCGTTTTTCCGCGAGCATTTCGGCGACGGTCTGATTGTCGTGGAAGATCACCGGCTTGCGGATGATGCCGTTGAGATAGTATTTGACCTTGCGGACCTCTTCCGCCTGCCGTTCGGGTTCGAGGTTCTTGTGGATCACGCCGATGCCGCCCAAACGCGCCATCGCGATCGCCATGCCGCTTTCGGTGACGGTGTCCATCGCCGCGCTGACGAAGGGGATGTTGAGTTTGACGTGACGCGAAAAGAAACTGCTCACGTCGGCGTCGTGCGGCAGGAAATCCGCGTACTGGGTGACGAGCGAAATGTCGTCGAAAGTCAGACCCTCGAAGGGGAAGGCGGCCATGAATTGATCTACGTAGCGCATGGTGCAGAGCTCCGGATTTGAGTATATAATATCACATTGGCTTAATGTACATCATCTTCGGTGAAGTTGCAAGATGCCGTGCGCGAAAAAACGTATCGGGGACGGGACGCTCAGAGCAGATGGTCCTTTTCGACACGGGCGAGCGAGCGCCGCAGATTGGCGCGGAGGTCGGGGATCCGTTCCGCGAGTTTATCCACCAGTTCCCGGAAGTACCGGCGGTCGCCGGTCGAGAGCTGTTCGCGATAGCGGCAGAGTCCGTAGCGGGGGATCTTCAGCGCTTCGGCGCAGCGGGCGATCAGCGATTCCGGCGCGAGCGCAAGCGGGCGGATCACCGTCGGGTTGCCGGGACTTTTCGGCGGCACGACCGGCGCCATGGTGCTCAATCCCTGACCCCGGCAGAGGCTCATCAGAAAACTCGTCGCCAGATCGTCGAAGTGGTGGCCGAGGGCGAGCTTGTTGCACCCGAGCTCCCGGCACAATCCGTATAGTTTGCCCCGCCGCAGCCGCGAACAGAGCACGCACGGCGATTTTTCCCAATCCTTGTCGCGGAGTATCCCCGCGATGTCGAGGTGCAGTGTGTGGTGTTCCCAGCCGCGGTCGCGGCAGTAGCCGGCGATGGCGTCGGCGGAGAACTCGGGATATCCGGGGTCGAAGGTCGCGGCGGCGAAGGAGAAATCCACCGGCGCCACCTGCCGCAGATGTTCGAGGACGTGCAGCAGCACGAAACTGTCCTTGCCGCCCGACGCTCCGACCAGGATCCGGTCGCCGGAAGCGATCATACGGTATTCCACTGCCGCCAGTCCCGCAAAGCGGCATAGTTCGGAAAAGTCATCCGCCATGGCGTTGCAGCGCTCCCGCCATTTGCAGCAGCCAGTCGCCCGCGAACACCCACACCATCGCCCCCGCCGCCAGGAACGGTCCGAAGGGGATCGTGCACCGCGCCGCCGGTTCGCGCCGGACCGCGCACCGCGCCAGACCGCAGAGCGACCCGGCGAGGGAACCGAAGGTCACGGAAAAGAGCGCTCCCGGCAGCCCCGAAAGCATACCGATCGCGACGACGAACTTGACGTCGCCCCGCCCCAGCACCTCGCGCCCGCAGAGTTTTTTGCCGAGGACGGCGAAGATCCACAGCCCCGCCCCCGGCAGCATTCCAGAAAGCAGCGAACGCACGCCGCCTTGCCACCAGTGCGCGCAACCCCATGCCTGCGGCATCGCCAGCGCTCCCGCCAGCGCCAATATCATCGCGGGATAATTCAGTTTGTCGGGGATGATGCGCCACTCGGCGTCGATCCACGCCGCGCCGATCGCGAGCAGCGTCAGGACGCAGTAGAAGTAGATCGCGCCCGGCTCCTGCCGCGTCAGCCCGGTCTTGACGAGGATCGCCGCGAAGAGCGCCCCGGTCAGGACTTCGACGATGAAGTAGCGCGGCGAATACGGTTCGCGGCAGACGCGGCACCTGCCGCGCAGCACGAGGAAACTTACGACCGGCAGATTGTCGTACCACTTGATGTGCGCGCCGCACTTGGTGCAGTGCGACGGCGCGTTGACCACCGACTCGCCGCGCGGCATCCGCCAGATGCAGACGTTGATGAAACTGCCGAGGCACGCGCCGTAGGCGAAGGCGGAAAAGACGGCGAAGCTCCACACCGCCGGATAGTTGAGTCCGAGCCGCGTCCACCAGTCGTATGCGAATTTGGGCAGTTCTTCGAACCAGAACATATGAACTCCCGGATGTTCAGAACATCTCGATCCCGCGGAAGTCGTCGAGCGTGTAGCGCTCTCCGAAGACCTCCCGCGCGGCGCGGTAATAATCTTCGACCGGGTTGCAGTTGTGCCACAGCGCCCCGGGCGCCGCGGAGTAGCGGCTCTCGCCGAGCAGGTCGCTCCAACGCACTAAGCCGTCGTGGGCGGCACCGATGCGGTGGGTGTCGGCGTACTGCCGGTAGCGGGGGCTTGCGTTGGCGTAGGCGAGCATCCGCGCGAGATCGTGGAACCAGTACTCGGCGAAGACCGGCAGTTTGGCATAGACCATCGTGTTGAGCTGGTTCATCGGGAACGGATTCGTCCACGCCTTGACGCACATCGCCACACACTCGGTGCGCAGCGGGAAGTCGTCATCGGTGCAGTAGTTGCCGAAGGTGAAGGCGTCGGATTCGACCGCCAGACGCTTCAGCGACGACGCGAACTCCTTGAGCACCACCATGCGCCGCGACAGTTTCAGCAGCAGTTCGAAACCGTTCTGCTGCGCCCACTGCAGTCCGACGAGAAAACTGTTGGTGTCGCCGATGACGCCGATCTTCTCCTTGTGCCACATGCGCTCCTGGGTCGAGTACAGATCGACGTACGGGGCGTAGGATCGGCAGAGGGCGATGAGTTCGTCCCGACGCGGTGAACAGTCGTCGTGGATCAGCACCCGCAGATGGTTGACGTGCACCAGATAGTGCAGATTGAGGTCGAGAAACGGAATGCTGCCGTAGGTGGAAATGACCACGCCCAGCGCCGGGTCGGCGGAGTAGTCCGGGGTGATGCGCTCCTCGGGATCCATCTGCGGGCGAACGAAATAACGGAGCATGCGCAGCACCTCGTTCGGGTGGTTGATGTACTCCATCGGCTCCATCGGATCGATCAGACGCGACATAAGAACTACCTTGTCTCCTTTGAAATTCGCGCGGGGAAGACGGGACGTGTCTTCCAACTTTTACCGACAATAAAATAGCACCGCAACGGCGATTTTGCCATTCGCGGCCGCCGCGTCGCATTCCAAAAAGGAAAGTTCTTGAAAAAAATGTCGGCGGTGATATATTATGTGCAAATGCACAAAAAACGGAGACGATATGCCGAGACCGAAAAAGAAGCGCTGCGTTTGTCCGCTGGGCGAAGAAAGGCGGTTCAGTACGGACGGGAACGCTCCCGCGCTGGCGATCCGCGCGGATGAAGTCGAGGCGTTGCGGCTCTGCGATCTGGAGGAGCTGTCACAGCAGGAGGCGGCGACCCGAATGGGGGTCTCCCGCGGGACGCTTCAGCGCTTGCTCTACTCCGCCCATCGGCAGATCGCCTTCGCGCTGGTGTGCGGTCGTTCGATACACCTCGATCCGCCGACGGAGGGCCGCTCTGCCCAGGCGGGCGGATGCGGCGGAAAGTGCCGTTTTTGCCGGAACAAGGACAAGACAACCAAAACGGGAGAAAATAAGATGATCATCGCAGTCACCAGTTCAAATGGCGAAGTTTTCCAGCACTTCGGGCACACCCCGGAATTCACCCTCTACGAAACGAAGGGCGAAGAACTGCTCGGCCCCCGCGTCATCCCGACGGGCGAGAACGGTCACGGCGCGCTGGCGGGGCTGCTGGACGCCCTCGGCGCGGAGGTGCTGATCTGCGGCGGCATCGGCGGCGGCGCGCAGATGGCGCTGGACGAGATCGGGGTCCGGGTCGTGGGCGGCGCGTCGGGCAAGGTGGCCGACGTGGTGACCGCGTTTCTGAAAGGCGAACTCGAGGTCGACCCCGACTTCCAATGCCATCACCACGACCACGACAGCGGTCACAAATGCGGCGAGCACGGCTGCGGCGAGCACAAATGCGGCGGCGGAAGCTGCCGTTGAGGTGAGGTAAAAATGATCCGCGATCCGGAAAAGACCTTCGGAAATCTGATCGACAAGTGCTCCATCGCGCAGCTCTGCTACATGGACAAAGACGGTTTCCCCGTCACGCGCGCCATGTTGAAGCCGCGGGAACGGAACGGGCTCCGCGAGTTCTACTTCACGACCAACACCTCCAGCGAAAAAGTGAAAGCCCTGCGGAACAATCCGAAAGTCGGCATATACTTCGTGGACCGTCGCTTTTTCCGGGGGCTCAGCCTCGCGGGCACTGCCGAAATACTGGAGGACGCCGCCGTGAAGGGGCGGATCTGGCGCGACGGCGACGAACAATATTACGGCGGCGGCGTCACCGATCCGGACTACTGCGTGATCCGGATCACCGTCCGGAAGATCCGTTACTATTCCGATTTCAATTCGACCGACTATTTCGTGGAAAACACCGGCATTTCGCAACGTCCGCATGAAGATTTTAGCTGATCTTTTTCTGACTTTCGCCAAGATCGGGCTGTTCACTTTCGGCGGGGGTTACGCCATGATCTCGCTGATCGAGCGCTCCTGCGTGGAAGGGAAACGGTGGATATCGCATGACGAGATGATGGACATCACGGTGATCGCCGAATCCACTCCGGGACCGATCGCCATAAACTGCGCGACCTATGTCGGATACCGGCAAAAAGGTCTGGCCGGAGCAATCGCGGCGACGGTCGGGATCGTCCTTCCGTCATTCTGCATCATCCTCCTGATCTCCTCATTTCTGGATGATTTTCTGGGGATCGCGTGGGTGGCGCACGCATTCAAGGGGATCAGGATCGCCGTCGGCATCCTGATATTCGACGCCGCCGTGAAGATGATATGCAGGATGCCGAAGAAGCCGCTTCCCCTCGCCATCATGGGCGGCGCCTTCTGCGCCATGATGCTGATAGACATATTTGCGTTGCGGATATCCTCCATCACGCTGATGCTGACTGCCGCGATCCTGAGTCTGGCGATATTTTCGGCGAAACGGAAAGATGCGGGGGAGGGCCGGACGAAATGATCTATCTCGACTTGTTCGTCGGCTTTCTCAAGGTCGGCTCGTTTTCCTTCGGCGGAGCTTACGGAGCGATCCCGCTGATCCGGGATATCGTGCTGTCATACGGCTGGCTCGAAGAAGATGCGCTTGTCTACATGATCGCCGTCGGCGAAAGCACACCCGGACCGATCATGGTTAACCTCGCCACTTACATCGGACGCTCGCAGGCGGGGATCGCGGGGGCGCTGATCGCGACGACCGCGGTAGTGTTGCCGTCGTTCGTCGTCATACTGCTCGCCATGACCCTGCTGCGGAAATCGCTCGGAAATCCGTATGCACAAGCCGTGCTGCGGGGATTGAAGCCCTGCGTCATCGGCATCGTGCTCGCCACCGGCACGTATATGATCGCGCGGCACTGCGCGGAGGGCGCCGTCAGTTCCGGGAATGTTGCCGCCGCCATGACCGCGCTCCTCGCCGGGATCTATTTCGGTTCGCGGAGGCTGTGGAAGGGCGGGCTTTCCCCCATCGGGCTGATCGTCCTGTCGGCGCTGTTGGGCATCATCCTCTCCGGTCGGTGCTGAACCGGCGGCGACACCGGATTGACAAGTCGGCAGCACCATGATACATTATGTACATGAATACCATGTCGGCAAAATTCCGCCGTTGCGGATCGCTTTCGCTTCTGCTCGGACTGTTGCTCTTCGGCAATGAGTTCGTGCATCTGTGTTGCCACGGGCATCGGCACGACGCCGATGGGAACGGTGCGCTTTTCTGTTCCCGCGTGTCGGCTCGTCCCTCGGAGGCGTTTGCGCGATCGCACCGTTTGCCGGAAATATCCCACGGGGAATTTCCCTGCCCGTTCTGTTCGGCCGCGATCGACTTGTTGTGCACTTCGGCTTCGGTCGACGTGCAATTCGAACCGCTCCCGAGTACCGTGGCGCGGTGCGATCTGGCGCCGCCGGTAATTCATTTCAGCTTTTCCCATCAGCCGCGCTCTCCTCCGCTGGTCTGATCCACGCCATTCCATAAAGCCGAAACGTTCCCCGTCCGTCCCATGAACCGGAGGGGGGATCTTGCCATATCCCACATATTGGTACTTGGCGCGTTCCGGTTTGTCGACCGTTGTTGCCGGAGCCTTTGTTTCGTGAAGTCGCGCCTATCTGATTTCCTTGCGACGATCCGCGGCACATCCGGCATGGTGGATCATAAAGCCCAACGATGCACAAAATCCTTGTGCCCTGAAATTAAGATAAACCCGTAATGGATAAACATAATAAGTCTTTGGATCGTCATTTCACGCTCATCGAACTTCTGGTGGTGATCGCGATCATCGCCATTCTTGCCGCGATGCTGTTGCCCGCGCTCAACAGCGCCCGGGAACGCTCCCGAAGCGCCGAATGCATCAACCATCTCAAGCAGGCGGGCATTTCGCTCGCGTTGTACCGCGACGATTACCGCGACATGCTGCCCGTCGTGCACGCCGGGACCTTCGCCGCTCCGGAAGAGCTGCCGGGCGAGCCGCAGTGGTATGACCCGCTGGTCAGGAAGTACAAATATAAGATGGAGTATCTGAAGTGCGGCTCCGACCGGGGATACGACCGGGAAAAGGACATCCAGAGCTACATGGTCAACGCGATGTTCACTTTCGGGCGTCCGCTGACGACGCTATCTTCCGCATCGCGGAGGATCGTCCTGTCTCCGCGCGGTTACGAGGAAAACGGCAAGGATACCGAAGAGCATCAGTGCTACTCGGGAATGAGCGAACCCGACGACTGGAAAGAGCATATCGACCGCGAGCGCCACTCCGGGCGGGCCAACTACCTCTTCGCCGACGGCCACGCCGCCTCGCTCACGTTCGACGAGACCATCGGCGACGGCAAGGAGGAAAACAACCAGCATTTCGTGAGCGAGTGGCTCAAGCACTACGTCGAACCGGCCGGGCATCATCACCATTGATGCCCGGATCGGCTCATGCCATTCACTACCGGCGGCCGGGCAACCGGTCGCCGTTTGCGTTTCGATGGGCGGCGGGCGCCGACGCGGGCGGAGAGAAGACCGAAAAAAACGAAATTTTTTTGCGCCGCGGGTTGACAAAACAACATTGCGCGGCTATAATAATCCAAGGCATTATACAGAAAACAGTATAGGGTATTGTTCCCCCGGGGTATGGGCATGACACCGTTTCGCCGACATCTTTCGCGCAAAGTGGAGTTTGCGCGCGACGCGATCGTCACCTTGATCCACGACCGGAAGCTCGACACCGGCGACCGGCTGCCCCCCTATTCCCGTCTGCGCGACGAACTGGGGCTGGGCAGCCAGACCATCGCCGCCGCCATCGGTTCGCTCTGCGAACTCGGCGTTTTGGATGTCCACGACAAGGTCGGGATCTTCGTGAAAAATCCCGCGGGCGGACACCTCGCCGGACGCACCGTCGCAGTGGCGGTGCGGCGCTTGGTCGGCAGCTCCTACGCGGCGATGCTGGCGGGGTTCATCCAGAAGCAGCTGAACGAACAGAACTGCCGTTGCCTCACCTTTTACCAGACCTCCGACCCGGAGCTGGCGCCGTATCCGGATCTGGGCGAGTTCCCCGGTCTGGAGCAGGCGGCGGCGGAGCACCGCTTCGACGGCATGATCTCGCTGTGTCCCCTTTCGGACCGGGCGGTTCGCTATCTGAACGGCTGCGCGATAAAATACTGTTTCATCGGCGACGACGACGGGCGGACCCCCGCCTGCGGCGTGCTGATCGACGTCCGCGGCTTCATCGACGACGCCCGGCGCCAACTCGCGCAGGCGGGATGCCGGCGCATCGTCCAGTTCTGCGCCTCGCCGGCGCAGGCGGCGCAGCGGCGGAACTGGCTGGAGACGGTTTCGGGGTGCTCCTACGACGGCGGCGCCGCCATCGCACGGCGCTTTCTGGCGCTGCCCCCGGCGGAGCGCCCGGACGGCATCGTCAGCGACGACGACACCATCGTGAGCGGTTTTCTCGCGGAACTGGTTTCGGGACAGGCGGGGGCGGCGGAGGCGTACCTGCCGCTGGTGGCGACGATCATCCACGACGAGATCGGCGAAAGGTATCCGTCGTCGCGGATGATACTCTACTCGCAGAACGTCGAAGAGTACGCCCGGATGGCGGTGGATCTGCTGCTGCGGATGCTGCAGGGACAGCCGGTGGAGTCTCCGGTCGAAATATACAAATTCAAGGAGTTGCCGCGGGCGCGGGAAACGGTTTCCCGCGTCTGCTGAACCATAAATCACCGTGCGCGGGAGCCTTTCGGGTGTCCCGCGCCGGAAAACCCAGGCGGCCAACGACCGCCGACAACCAATAAGGAAGAGTATCATGAGCAGCGAAAAGATCGCCAAGCTGGCCATCAACGGCGGAGAGAAGTCCTACAAGGGCACGTTCCCGATGTGGCCGCAGTTCAACCCCGCCTGCTACGACAAGGTCGTGGACATCCTCAAGAGCGGCAAGGTCAACTACTGGACCGGCGACGTGGGCAAGAAGTTCGAGGAAGAGTGGGCGAAGTACATCGGCGTCAAGAACGCGATCAGCGT
>CACZPY010000024.1 GCA_902783135.1 uncultured bacterium | reverse complement strand
TGTAATGGATTTCCATATACGAAATGAGCGTCACCACGCCGAGAGTCTCTTCCATGCCGCCGACGCAGAGTATATAACGCCGCGCCACCCGCCCGGCGGAAAGATAGTCGACCACATCCCGGATGTAACGCCTGCAGTAGACGGAGATCACCAGGATCGCCACGATCGGTATAACGATTATCAGCCAGTTGCCCAGACCCATTTTTTCGCAAAAACCTTATTCTTTCAGATTTACCATCACAAATCGGCTTGAATTTTTTCCTGCTGCTGCGGCTCGGCGGAGGCTTCCGCCAGCGTGTCCCGCAGAAGTTTAAGCGCTTCGGCATATTGACGCCGATAGCAGTCGTTCAGAAGTTTGACCGCCTCGTCTTTTTTGCCCGCCTTGAGCAGCGCCCGCGCTTCTTCGCGGACCCGGTCGTATTCGGGCAGCGCCCTTTTCTCGTAGGCGGCGAAGCGCTCCAGATAGCGGTGGTCGTAACCGACTTGTTCGCGGAGTTTGTACGCCATGTCCGCCCACGAGCTGTCGACGATCTCCTGCGGGAACTGCTCCAACGCCATCGGCGTCGGCACATAGACCGTATGCTGCTGCGGACCGAGCGCGATGTACGCGGTGGTCAGTTCGGCGGGAAATTCGGGGTCGATCTCGAAGCAGCAGCCGCCCAACGAATTGCGGCGGCAGGGGTATTTTTTCGTCATCGGCCCCTGACAGCGCAGCCGCGATGTTTCGATTGTTCCCATGACGGTGTATTTGCCGTTCACGCGGCGCTTGCGCAGTTCCGCGCGGGTATTGGCTTCGCGCGCCCGGTCGGAGCGTACCCCGGTGACGTTCTTGATGGAATACTCTTCGACCCCCGGCAGGTGCATGCAGTTGGAGATGGTGATGAGACCGCCCGTGATCTCCTTCGCTTCGGCGTAGCCGGAACCGAGGTCGACCATGAACCCCCGTTTCGGATCGGCCATGAACATGGTCCCGCCGCGTGCGGCTTGGATCTTGTTTCTGCCGTAGTGTAGCGCGAGTTTGACCGCCTGATCCGCGGTGGAACACTCGTCCATGATCTGCCGCATCATCTCGGCGCAGGCGATCCACATGCGCGCATTTTTTATCTCCGGCAAATCTTTGTTGGGATGTCTGATCGTCAGGTCGTCGCCGTCGTTCATGATGGCGACGATCCCCCGTTCGCTTACGGCGAAGAGCGCGCAGTTTTTGAACATGCCTATCCGCATCCACTTGACGCCGTGGCGGGAGCGGCGGATATCCGCGTCGAGCGGGGTGACCCGGCTGTCTCGGCACTTCTGCACCAGCATCCGTCCGGATGCCGATACCGACGGATGGATCACCCAACTGGTGCACGCCGCGGCGAACGGAACGATCCCGGCGAGCGCGGCGGCGGTCAATATCAGTTTTTCCGATGTCAGTTTCATGAAAAATTCCTTGAGGTGGATTAAAAAGTCGCTTCTAACTTTGGCGTCGTCAGCGGATTGGCTATGGAGTCGGCGTCGACCTCCTTCAGCAGTTTCAACGCCTCGTCGTACTGTTTCATATAACAGGCGTTGAGCATTTTTTCCGCCGCGGCTTTCTTGCCTTCCTTCAGCAGCTGGCGCGCCTCTTCGCGTACCCGGTCGTATTCCGCGAAAAGCCGTTCTTCGAGCTCGATGAAGCGCGGCAGATAGCGATGGTCGTAGCCTTCGCGTTCGCGGAGTTTGTATGCCAGATCCGACCAGCCGCCGTTGCGGATGAGATCCGGGAACTGTTCCAGCGCCATCGGCGTCGGCAGATAGATGGTGTGCTGCTGGGGACCCAAGGCGACATAGGCGGTGGTGAGGGTCGCCGGAAACTCCGGATCGAGTTCGAAACATATCCCGCTCAGCGAGTTTTTGCGGCAGGGGAACTTATGCTCGTATTTGCCCTGACAGCGCATGCGCGACGTGGCGATGACCCCCTTGACGGTGTATTTGCCGCCGACGCGGTGCTTGCGCAGCGACGCGCGCACGTTGGCTTCGCGCGCCCGGTCGGAACGCAGCGCACCCACGGTGCGGGTCGAATAGGATTCGATCCCCGGCAGATGCATGCAGTTGGTGATGATGAAGATGCCGCCCGTCAGCTCTTTGGATTCGGCGTATCCCGGTCCGGCGTCGATCATGAACGCGCGTTTGGGGTCGGCGACGAATATGGTGTTGCCGTGTCCGCCCTTGATCCAGTTTCTGCTGTAATGACGTGCCAGTCTGACCGCGTCCTCGGCAGTGGTGCACTCGTCCATCACCTGACGCGCCAGCGATCCGCACGAGGTCGCCAGGCGGGCGTTGTTGAGCGCCTTGCCGGTGTTGGGATGGACCAGCGTCATCGGATCGCCGTCGTTCATCACGGTGGCGATGCCGCGTTCGCTGACGGCGAAGAGCGGCTCTTTGTTGGCGCCGAGGCGCATCCATTTCACGCCGTGGCGGGAGCGGAGGATATCCGCGTCGAGCGGAGTCACCCGGTTGTCGCGGCATTTGTGCACGATCATCCGCCCGGTGGCGGACAGCGACGGGTGGATCATCCAGCTGGTGCACGCCGCCGCCGGCAGCGCCGCGGCGGCGAAAGCCGCCGCCAACAGATATTTCGAGTATTCAGACATCTTGCGGTCGACTCCGATATTTGCTCACTTGTCCAAAAACGCGACGATCTCTTCGGACTGGGATTTCATCGTCTCCCGAAGAAGTTTTTCCGCTTCCGCATTATTGTCGTTGCGTAACATATTGCGCGCTTTTCTGCGCGCGCGGTGATAGTCGCCGAGGATCTTGTTCTGGAGTTCGACGAGCGCCGGATCGACCACGGCATCCGCGGCTTCCGATTTCTGACGTTTGAGCGCCGCCTCCAGCATCTGACCGTTCAGCAGATTTTTCGGCAGTTCGTCCGCCGCGATGAACGGGATCGGCAGATAGATCGTGTGGCGCGGCGGTCCGAAGGCGACGTAGACGCAACTGAGATAATCCGGGTATTCG
>CACZPY010000023.1 GCA_902783135.1 uncultured bacterium | reverse complement strand
CCATGTTGAGGAGTATCCGGGGCTGCCGGTCATCGTTCACCATAAGCCCGCTCCAAAGCGCAATTCACGATCGTGCCGATCAGCGCGCGGTAAGGATCGGCTACCGGATGGTACAATGCGTAGATCTGCGGGCTCCAGCTCTTGCCGGGTTTCAATCCGGGGATGCCGTTCACTTCCATAATGCGCAAGTTGCCGGAGGCGTCCTCGCGCATGTCGATGCGGACGTGGTCGTCGCAGCCGAGCGCGTCGCAGGCGGCGGCGGCGAGCTCCGCCGCCTCTTCCCGGTGCTCCTGCGGTATAGAGATCTTGGTCAGACCGACGCCGCGCATGTCGCTCCGCAAGATCGGGTACCTGCCGTAGCGCTCCGGCGGCACGGTGACCTGTCCGGGGAGTACTTCACGCTTCTTGCCGTTGCCGATCACCATCACGGTGTACTCCTTCCCCGGCAGATACTCCTCGACCAGCGCCGCCTGACCGAGTTCGCGGCGGATAAACTCCACCTGCGCGACCAATGCGTCGGGAGTTTCCGCAACGCTCTTTTCGCTGATGCCGACCGAGCGGGATTCGCCGTTGGGCTTGACGAACGCGGGAAAGAAGTCGACCTCCGACGGCTGCGACGGCGGGCAGAGCCGGTGGCGTGGCACCCGGACGCCGTGCGAAACGAGTATCTCGTGGGTGTCGAACTTGCCGATCAGATTCTTCATCGTCTGTGCGGAGGGTCCGATGTAGGGGATGCCGAGGGCGTCCAGCACGTCCGCCACCCATACCGCATCGGGCGGAATGCCGACGATGTCCGCCCGTCCGGAGAAGAAGTAAAGGGAACTCCACACCAGCGAAACCGACGCTTTCCTGAGTTCGGCTTCGAGTTCGGCGCGGTCCTCCGCCCAGACGACACGGCATTCGTGACCGTTGGCGCTGATCGCGTCGCGGACGGCTTCGGTAACGTGCATATCGCCCCACCCCTGTGCGTCGCCGCCGGGACCGGTTACGAGAACGATGTTCGCTGTTTTCATATTGACGACCTATTTGTTGGATTTATGATGAAGTTTGCTCAAATCAATTCGAAAAGGTTCTCTTCCGGCTCCGCCTCACGCAGGGCGGCGGCGATCGCCGGCGCGGAAACGGCGAAATGGCGGCTGATGTTTTCGCGCGCCCCGGCGAACAGCCCGATGCGCGCATGATAACTGAATTTTTCGGTGCGGAACTCCCCGCCGAAGCGGTCGTTGGGGTCGATGATCCCGACCGGGATGCCGAACTCCCGCTCGAACTCCCGCCGCCACACCGACGCGGCAAAACCGAAGTGGGTGCAGCAGAGCCCGAGCTGAAGCTTCGCCGGGAGAACGGGAAAAAGAGCGCGGGCTTCGCGGGCGTGACCGGCGATGCGCGTCACGACCTCCGGCGAGCCGGGATCGGACTCCAACAGCGTCGCCAGCCCCGGACACCCCAGGGAGCCGATCCGCCCCGCGTCGATCCCGCGCCGCGTCAGGCGCTCGGGATACAGCCCGGAGGCGGCGGTCGACTTGGTGCCGAGTACCAGCAGCGAAGAATCCGGCTCCACATCCATCACCCCCGCCATCGCATCGACGGCGGCGTCGATGATCCCGGCGACCGGGAACGCGGGGCGCCAGTAGGTTTTGAGCCGCTCCCAGACGATGGAAAGGGTGTTGCAAGCCACGAGGCAGAGATCGGGAGCGAAGCGGGAGATCCCCTCCAGCACCTTGCGGAACTGCGCCTCCCGCGCCCGGTCGTCCGGCAACGTGTTGAAGCCCCTGCCCGGTTCGGGATAAGCATTGAAGTAGATAAGCTCGCAAACTTCGGACGACACCGTACGCGGAGCAAAGAAGTGTCCGGCGATGTTCAGCCCTCCCAAACCGGAGTCGCAGACGACGATCCGCTTCATTTTCGTCACACCTCCCGGGTGAGAAAATCGCGCACCGTGGCGACCAGCTCCGCCGGTGCGTTTTCGATCGTGCCGTCGGCGATGCGCGTCATCCCGTCGCTCCACTGGGTGAGGTGCTGCATGCAGCGGACGCGGTTGCGGAGCATCGCCGCCCCGTGCGGCGGATCGGTGCGCAATTTATCGAGGATGTTTTCGAGTTCGGCGCGAAATCCGGCGATCCCGTTGCATGCCAGCACCGCGTGCCACGCCTCGCGGGCGCGATCCGCATCGACGAGCGGCGCGGAAAGTCTGTCGAACAATTTTCCAAACTCCTCCACCTCGTTCCCGGCGAGCAGCCGCAGTCCGTCGGCGCCGATGCGGTACGGTATCGGACGATGCGCCGCGATCCGCCCCTCCGCGACGGTGATCTCGAGCATGTACCCCAACTTGCGGTAAAAATTCTTCACCGGCTGGTAGAAGACGAAATTACCCAAGCTGAAATAGGCGGGCGTGCCGCCGAAATTCGCCATGCCCTGCGGCACATGGGGATGATGACCGACGATGATGTCCGCACCCGTCTGCGCCCAAGTGCGAAAGGCTTCGTAGACGTAGAAAGAGGGATAGGGCTGATACTCCAAGCCGCAATGCGCCGACACGATGACGACGGCGCCTGCTTCTTTCGCCCGGCGAATATCCTCCGCGAGGGCCTCCACCTCCCACGGGCGCACGCCGGGGGCGTCACCGGTCGCGCCGCGCATATCCTCGCCCTCGGAGATCGCAAAAAGCGCGATCTTCACACTCTCCGCCTCGATGAACAGCGGACGGCGCGCCTCGGATAAGTCCTTACCCGCGCCTACGGCGGCGATGCCGTGTTTTTTCAACAGCTCGCAGGTGGCGAAAAAACCGGCATTTCCGCAATCGAAGGTGTGGTTGTTCGCCATCACCGCGACGTCGAAGCACCCCGCTTCGAGCGATGCGATATGCTCCGGACTTCCGGTGAAAGCGGCGCCGCTTTTGACGATGAACCCCGTACCGGGGTCGAGCGGCGACTCCAGATTGACGATGCGGTGATCCGCTGCTCGCAGGATCGGCAGCAGATCGCCGTAGACCGCCTCAGGTTTCGCCGCCATCAGCGGGGCGAACTTCCGTATCGGGGCGAAGTCGGAACCGAAGATGATCTTGAACGGCTTCATGTCAACCCCCATCAGAAAATCGGTATATAGCGCCCGAAACGCCCGACCCGCTCCGGGACGTCAGCGCTCCACGCCTGTTTCCCCGCCACGAACACCCGCGCCACGCCGGAGGGCATCGGATCTTCCCCCCGGAACCCGGCTTGCGAGTCGAACTTGGCGGGATCGAAGACCACGAGGTCGGCGACATATCCCCGCCGGATCAGCCCGCGGTCGGGAATGCGGAAAATCTGCGCCGGCAGCGAAGTCATCCGGCGCACCGCTTCGCCGATGCCGAGTTCGTCCGCAACCATCCGGAAGAAGCGCGGGAAGGTCCCGACCGAGCGGGGATGCCCGATGTTCGTCGGGTCGTCGAGCGGCATCGAAACGCCGTCGCTCCCGGCGCAGACCCACGGGTTCAGAACTATCCGTCGCAGATTTTCGGGTGACATGCAGCGGTAGGCGACGAATTCGCGGGGGTTCTCCATGATGAGTTCCATCGCCGCGCGTTCGACCGAAACGCCGTTTTCGGCGGCGATCTCGGTCAGATCCTTACCGAGCCGCGCCACGATCGTAGTAGGAAGGTCGCGCGGACAGCCCTTCAATGCTTCCGTGACTTCGTCCCGCAGCGCCGCCGACGCGCGCAGCTTGGCGGCGATCTCGGGGTCGAGATTGTACGGCGGCGGCAGCGCCTGTCGGATGTAAGTCGACGAATGGATGTAAGGATAGCGGTCGGCGTGGAGGGACAGCCCGTTCACCCGCTCCGCTTCGATTTTTTCCAACAATGCGTCGATCTTGTGGAAGTTTCTGGCGTAGATGGTCTTGAGGTGGCTCACTTGCAGCCGCTCCGAACCGGCGCGGGCGATGCGGCACGCTTCGTCGACCGCCTCGATGAGTTTATCGCCCTCGCTCCGCAGGTGGGTGGCGTAGACCTTGCCCGTACCGCGCGTCGTCGCGTTGAGAAATTCCAGCTCCGCCGTATCGGCGAACTTGCCGGGAAGGTAGGTCAAGCCGGTGCTCCACCCGGCGGCTCCGGCGGCGAATGAGTCTTCCAGAAGGTGCCGCATCGCCTTGAGCTCGTCGCCCGAGGGGCGTCCGTCGCGGTTGCCCATCACCGCCTTGCGTATCGAATTATGTCCGCAGAGCGCCACGGTGTTGGTCGAAGCGGAAGCGGCATCGAGAATTTCGGCGTATCCCTTGAGGTCGTTCCAGCACGTTTCTTCGAACTTGCCCGGTACGCAGGAGACGGATTCGCCGCAGTTGCCGGCGACCTCGGTGGTCATGCCCTGCAGAAGTTTCGAGCGGCTGTCGGGATATCTCAGCTTGCGGATCTCGCAGTGGGAGTGGGCGTCGATGAAGCCGGGGGCGATCACCTTGCCCGCGCAGTCGATCACTGCCGCCTCGACCGCATCGAATTCGCCGGGGAGTCCGATGGCGGCGATCCGCTCCCCCTCGATCAGAAGTTCGCCGAGGACGGGTTCCGCCCCGGAGCCGTCGCAGACCATGCCGCCGCAAAGGATCGTTTTTTCGCTCATCGTTTCTTAACCCACGAAAATACTGCCGTCCGGTGAAATTTTGCCGGACTTGACCGATAATGTCGGTTCCCTCGTCTGGCGTCCTTGGTGTGAACATAAGAGAACCGACAGTGCCTTATTATAGCATCTTCCGGCAGCTTTTCAAGCTCATTCCCCGATATCGTCTCGGCAAAAGGCGGATGCTCACTTCTTGAAATGAGGAATGTGGTAATAAGTTGAATTTACACCCTTGCAGTTCGAAACAGAGAACTTTTCCGAAATCTCTACATGCGTTTTCAAGCGTTTGTGCGAATTTCGGAAAATGACCGAGAAAGTCTCGACCGTTTCCGAATGTACGAGGTAAGGAGATGGTGATGTCGAAGGATACGAAACCCAGTCTCGACCTCTGGCGTTTTTTCGAGTTCTGAGCTTAAAAAGGGGTCGAGACCAAGTCTCGGGGTCAGAGAGAAACAGAGAGAGAGCATCCGGCAAAACGGGCCGTTTTCAGAAATGACGTTTGGCGAAGGCGTGACCGGAACCGGTCTTGAGGTAGATCTCGAAAGCGCGAGCCCGTTCTTCCTGCTCAAAGGCAATATAGACTTCCACTTTCCACGGTCTGAATTTCGCCGTATGAGGAACACCGCCCGCATTGTGCACTGCAAGACGCTTGCGTAAATCGCTAGTACT
>CACZPY010000022.1 GCA_902783135.1 uncultured bacterium | reverse complement strand
TCTGGAGATCAAAGATCACCCCGCGGACGTATGGAAGTACACCGCCCGCGGCAATCTGGTCGCGGTGGTGAGCGACGGCACCGCCGTGCTCGGACTCGGCAACATCGGCCCCGAAGCCGGTCTGCCCGTCATGGAGGGCAAAGCGGTGCTCTTCAAGAGTTTCGCCGACATCGACACCGTTCCGCTCTGCCTCGGCAAGGTGTTTAACGACAAGGGTCGCACCGACGCAAAGAAGCTGATCGAAGCGGTGGAAAAGTTGGAGCCCACCTTCGGCGGCATCAATTTGGAAGACATCGCCGCCCCCGCCTGTTTCGAGGTCGAGACCGAACTCAAGAAGCGCATGGGCATCCCCGTCTTCCATGACGACCAGCACGGCACCGCGATCATTTCGATGGCGGCGATATTGAACGGCATCAAACTCCTCGGCAAGAAGATCGAAGAGTGCCGTTTCGTGGTCAACGGAGCCGGCGCGGCGGGCATCGCCTGCAGCCGCTTCTACCTGACCGCCGGCGCCCGCAAGGAGAACTTCATCATGTGCGACTCGAAGGGAGTCATCTCCACCGACCGCACCGACCTCAACGAGCAGAAGCGCTTCTTCGCCGCCGACACCAAGCTCCGCACCCTCGCCGAAGCGATGAAGGGCGCCGACATCTTCCTCGGCTTCTCCGCGCCCAACTGCGTTACCGCCGACATGGTCAAGTCGATGGCGCCGAATCCGATCATCTTCGCCATGGCGAACCCCGTGCCCGAGATCATGCCCGACGTGGCGCTCGCTGCCGGAGCCGCGCTGGTCGGCACCGGGCGCAGCGACTTCCCGAATCAGATCAACAACGTGCTCGGCTTCCCCGGCATCTTCCGCGGCGCGCTGGACGTCCAGGCGACCGACATCAACGAGGAAATGAAGATCGGCGCGGCGCAGGCGCTCGCCGAACTGGCGACCATGAAGATCCCCGCCGACGTCAAGAAAGAGTTGGCGGCGGCGTATCCGGAAGACGCCAAGCGCGGACTTTTCGACACTCCGGCGGGCATCCGCATGGAGATGGTCATCCCGAAGCCGTTCGATCCCCGGGTCGTGCCGCATGTCGCCCGCAAGGTCGCCGAAGCGGCGATCAAAAGCGGCGTCGCCCGCAAGACCATCTCCGACTTCGACGCCTATGAAGAGAGCGTTATGAAGCGTATCCGCGCCAGCCGCGGCAACTGACATAAAATGAAAAGTTTCCGCAAAGAGCTGGTCATGCACCTCCCCGCGCGGCGGGCGTTCGTGAACATCACGCCGCAGGTCGAGGAGGCGCTCGCCGAGTCGGGGATCCGCGAGGGACTGCTGCTCTGCAACGCCATGCACATCACCGCCTCAGTCTTCATCAATGACGACGAAGGAGGTCTGCACCGCGACTTCGAGGCTTTTCTGGAGCGCCTCGCTCCGGAAAAGCCCTACGATCAGTACCACCACAACGGCTTCGAGGACAATGCCGACGCCCATCTGAAGCGGCAGATCATGGGCCGCGAGGTCGTGGTGGCGGTCACCAAGGGGCGTCTGGACTTCGGTCCGTGGGAGCAGATCTTTTACGGCGAATTCGACGGCATGCGCGACAAGCGCATCCTCATCAAGATCATCGGCGAGTGACCGGACAAACGGAATATCACGGCGAAGGGCGCCGCAACGGATCCCTTCGCCGTTTTTCTTTGCAGTTACCCGGGAGCGATCATTGAAAAAACGCCTCTCGCGGAATATATTAACCGTATGAATTGTTCCTTTTTAAAATCGGGAGAGTTTTTTTCATGACGCTGACAAGATACGGTTTTCGCGAATGGGGCACGGCGTTGGCACTAGCGCTGATCCTGTGGTCGGCATGTTTGGTGCTTTATCGTTACGGTTATCCGCGCACCGGGATCATCGTCGCGGCGGTGGTGCTGGTGGTGTTTCTGGCGTTCGCGGCATTTTTCCGCAATCCGCACCGCACCGCGCCGCGGGATGAAAAACTTCTGGTCAGTCCCGCCGACGGCACCGTCCGCGACATCGAAGTCGTGCACGACTTCGAACTGCCGCCGTTCAAGGGCGATGCGCTGCGGATCGGCATCTTTCTCTCGGTGCTGAACGTGCATGTGAACCGCGTGCCCTCCGCGCTGGAGGTCGTCAACGTCAACTACCGCCCCGGCAAGTATCTCGACGCCCGCGACCCCAAGTGCGGCAAGGAAAACGAGGCGATGACCATTTCCGGCACCGCGACCGCCGAGGGGCGTTCGTTCCCGATGGCGGTGCGTCAGATCTCCGGCGCCATCGCGCGCCGCATCGTCTGCCCGGTCCAGCCGGGGCGAAAACTCAAGCGCGGCGAAGTTTACGGCATGATCAAATTCGGTTCGCGCACCGAACTGTACCTCCCGGTCGAAGGATTCGAACCGCAGGTGCGCATCGGTGACGCCGTGAAGGGCGGCGAAACGGTCATCGCCGTCATGAAGCCGACCGACGGAGTCCCAAAATGAGCATACGCGATGCCAGAGTATTCAAGGTTGTCCCCAACGCGCTGACCATCGGCAACTCGTTGTGCGGCTTCATCGCCATAATCTATACGCTCCGCGTCTATGACGCCGATCCCGGCGACATGCTCAACGTCTTCGTCGTCAGCGCGTGGATGATCTTCGCCGCGATGATCTTCGACGCCCTCGACGGTCTCGCCGCGCGCACCTTTCACGCCACCAGCATGACGGGCATCCAGATGGATTCGCTTTCGGATATGGTCACTTTCGGCGTCGCCCCGGCGACCTTGGTGGCGATCATGACCCATGTGCTGCGCGTGAAACTCACCGTTGCACAGATATTAGTGACATACGCACTCTGCTCGATCTACCTCGGCTGCGCCGCGCTGCGCCTCGCCATCTACAACGTCAAGGCGATCACCGAACACAAAAACTCCAAGTCCTTCTCCGGACTGCCCTCGCCGGGAGCGGCGGCGGCGATCTGCGTGACCATCTTCTTCGTCTATTCGCTCTCCACCCGCGAGACCAGCCCGGTCGACCTCTACCGGCTCGCGTTCATATTGCCGGTCTACGCGGCGCTGCTCGGAGCGCTGATGGTCAGCAACGTTCCTTATCTGCACGTCGGGAAATGGCTGGTGTCGATGTTCCGCAACCGCCGGAAGCAGCTGTTCTTCGCTCTGCTGGTTGTACTGGTGATAATCTTCCGCATCAACGCTTTGGCGGCGATCGTCACCGGGTACATCCTCTCGGGACCGCTTTCGCTGCTGTTGCCGAAAAAAGTGCGCAAACGCATCTTCGAGGATTGATCTTGCCATGCATGTATTCATCACCGGCGGAGCCGGTTTCATCGGCGGACATCTCGCCGAAGCGCTGATCCGGCGCGGCGACCGCGTCCGGGTGCTCGACGATCTCTCCACGGGGAGCCTCGACAATCTCGCCCGAGTTCACGCGGATCCCGATTTCGAATTCATCCGCGCCGACGTCGTTCAGGATGCCTCGCTGGTGCGGCGATGCGTCGCCGAAGCCGACGTCGTGATCCACCTCGCCGCCGCCGTCGGCGTGGAATTGGTGGTCAAGGAACCGGCGCGTACGATCACGACCAACGTCCACGGCACCGAAAACGTACTCGCTCCAGCCGCCGAATTCGGCAAGCAGGTTATCATCGCTTCGACCAGCGAAGTCTACGGCAAATCCGCCAACGAACGCTTCGCGGAAGACGACGATCTGATCATCGGTCCCTCCGTCCATTCGCGCTGGAGTTACGCCTGCAGCAAACTCCTCGACGAGTTTCTGCTGATGGCGCACTGCCGCGCCTCCGGACTGCCCGGCACCGTCGTCCGTTTCTTCAACACCGTGGGGCCCCGGCAGACGGGGCGCTACGGCATGGTGATACCGCGCTTCGTCGGCGCGGCGCTGGCGGGCAAACCGCTGCAGGTCTACGGAGACGGCAGGCAGACGCGGTGCTTCTGCCACGTCGCCGATGTGGTCGAAGCGCTGCTGCTGCTGATCGGACGCGAAGAGACCTACGGACAGGTCTACAACATCGGAAGTCAGGAAAGCATCTCCATCGGCGACCTCGCGGAGCGGGTGATCCGCGACACCAATAGTTCGTCGAAGATCGAACTCGTCCCCTACGACATCGCCTACGCCGCGGGGTTCGAGGATATGCGCCGCCGCAGACCGGACACCTCGAAGATCGCTTCACTCACGGGCTGGAAGCCCAAGCACAACCTCGACGACATCATCGCCGACGTCGCCGCCGATCTGCGCAAAAAACGCGACTGACCGTCCGCCGCATCTACTTGCGGATTCCGTAAAGTCGACGCAGTTCCTTCACCGTTTCGCGGACCAGCGTGGCACCGCCCGCCGGGGCGATGCTGTAACTGTATGGCTCCGCGCTGTAGCCCCGGTTCGCCACCGCGCGCTCGGTCGGCAGATACCCGCACGCCGGGCCGCCCATCTGCGCCAGCTGGACGATGAAGGTCAGCTCGTATGGGCTCTGCCGCTGGATCCGGTGCATGTAGTCGATGAAAAGTTCGAAGGGGTTGCTGGCGAAGGCGATGTCGCCCAGCCGCACGATGTGGAACTCCGCTTCCAGAGCAGGGAGTTTCTTCACGCTTTCGGCGGTGCGTATGACTTTCAGATACTTGCCGCGCTGCGTTGCACGGTAGGTGATCGTCCGCAGGCGAGCGGCGGGATCGGCTTCGTCCGGCGGCGGCAGTTTTTCGAGATTGTCCAAACAGCGCTGTGCCGCCGCGACATCGTCCGGAGCGTAAACCGCCCGCTCGAGTTTGGGACGGATCACCGAATGGCAGAGCGCCAGCATGTAACGTTTGTCCTTGGACGCCCACGACAGCACCTCGTCGAACGATGCCAGCACCCGGTCGGCAACATCCATGCGGTAGCGCAACACCCGCTGTTCCGCGCGGTCGCCGTACTTGAGTTTCAGCCGTCGCGTCAGCGCCTTTTGGTAGTGCTGCTGGCGCGGGGTGATGTCGCCCGCCGCCGCGCACTGCGGCAGGATGTGGATGTGGTCGCCGTACTTCGCCTTGAATGCCGCCCGCGCCTCGTTCCAAAAGTCAGCGGAAAGGTGTTGATGATCCACGGCGCCGCACTGCGCCGTCGTCGAGATGTTGATGATCCCGCCCGTGAGTTTGTTCTGCATGTCGAAGGTGAACAGATAGTTCGCGAAGGGATCCAGTCCCGCTTCGTAATGGCTGAACTCCGGGAAATTGGGACCGTGCATCGTGCCGCGGCCGGGCATCACCGGATTGTTCGGATCGAACTTGAAACGGGGTATTTTGGTGAGATCTTCACTGTAGATGGTACGGCGGCTGAACCCCGCCGTCACGAAGCCGTATCCCCACGCGACCTTGCCGGGAACGCGCGTCCGCCACGCCTCGGCGATCGCCTCGGCGCAGGCATTGAGAAACATCTTGCGATACTCGCCCTTTTCGTCGAAGGGAATGCCCTCCGGAACGCCGTGCCGCCCGGGACCGAAGACCGCCGCCCCGGTATGGGTGTGGGTGGAGTTGACGATCCACTTGTCGAGCGGCAGTTTCGGATTCATGCCCCGCACCAGCCGCTTGATCGCGTTGACCTCGCCGCCGCCGATGTGGACATGGTCGCACGAAAGAAAGATCACCGAGTCGAAACCGTTGTCGATCGCCAATGCCGTGACGGTCAGTTTGTCCGCCATCCCCTTTGAGACCGGACGGGTAAAACCGCCGGGGATGATCACCGGCAGATCGGTGGAAATGTCGCGCTCCGCCCAGCCGATGCGCAACCGCCCCGGCTTGCCGGTAAGTTTCGGGGTCCTGACGACGGGACGTTTTTTAGCCGGAGCGCCCTTCTTGGCGGGGGGCTTTTTCGCCGGAGTCTGCGATTGGACCTTTTTTTCCGCCGGAGCGGTCGCCGGATCGACCTTCGGAGCAGATCCTTTTTCAGGCTCCGCCGCCGCAATGCAACCCAGCGTCAGTGCGGATGCCAATATCCACCTCCGGACATACCGACGAAAACTCATGACGACCTCCCCGTAAAAGACCAAATCATCGTATCCCATGTGAATAACGCATGTTTAGTATAATCCCCGGCCCGGAATTTTGCAAATACTCCGGAACAAAAAAGCGGAGCCGAACTTCGGCTCCGCCGGAAAAGAGCGGGATAAAGGATCACTTCGTCCTGCCGTTCCACAACTCCTGCAGATAGGTGACCGCAGAGAGATACTCCTCCTCTTCCTTGAGGTGCTCGATGACCACCGGCATATCGGGAGAAAGCGCATCCGCGCGTTTCATATAGTGCAGAAGTTCGAACTTGCCCGTGCCGCACGGCGTCTCCGGCATCCGCACGGTGAGTTTGGTATCCAGGGCAACATCCTTGATGTGACAGCTTTTGATGTACGGTCCGAGCAATTCGAAGCAGTGATCGATGAACTCCCGGCAAAAGAGCAGTTTCTTCGGGTCGGAGATCATGTTCACGACGTCCAGATGCACCGCAAACCCCGGACGGTCGACCTTTTCGATGAGTTCGAGGTAGCTTTCCGGCGAATCCGGGACCATCCACGGCATCGGTTCGACGGTGTAGAACGTCCGGGTCGGCTTGACCGCGTCGACGATCTCCTGAATGGTCTCGACCATACGCGACTGAAAGTCGGGATCGTAGTTGCCGCGATGAGCTCCGTCCCAGACCTCGCTTGCGCTGCCGGTGATGTTGACCGCGCACCGGGCGCCGACATACTCCGCCAATTCGAGCCGCTTCTTGCAGTA